>NZ_JBKBVB010000143.1:0-10441 GCF_046289595.1 Pseudorhodoplanes sp. | reverse complement strand
TCTAGTGACCCGGGTGAAGCGCATCGTTGAGATAGATGCAGGTCAGGATGGTGAAGACATAGGCCTGCAGGAATGCGACCAGGAATTCCAGCGCGGTCAGCGCCACGGTCATGCCGAGCGGCAGCACCGCACCGAACCAGCCGAGAATGCCGAGCCCGGCCAGCATCGGAACGAAGCTCGCGAACACCTTCAGCGTGATATGCCCGGCGAACACGTTCGCGAACAGGCGCACGCTGTGCGAGAGCGGCCGCGACAGGAACGAGATGACCTCGATCATCACGATCAGCGGCATGATGTAGATCGGGATGCCGCTCGGTACGAACAGCTTCAGGAACTTCACGCCGTTCTTGTAGAAGCCGTAGATCAGCACCGTCAGGAAGACGATGATCGCCAGCAAGGCGGTGACGATGATGTGGCTGGTGACGGTGAAGGAGCCGGGAATCATCCCGACCATGTTGGCGAACAGCACGAAGGTGAACAGCGTAAAGACCAGCGGGAAGAACTTCATGCCTTCCCGGCCCGCCGAACTTCGCAACATGTCCGCGACGAATTCGTAGGTCAGTTCCGCCACCGACTGCATCCGGCCGGGAATCACGGCGCGGCGGCTGGTGGCGCCGATCATCAGCAGCGAGACCGCGGCGACCGCGATCAGCATGAACAAAGCCGAATTGGTGAAGGCAATCTCCTGACCGCCGACGGTGCCCAGCGTGGCGATCTTCTTGATCTGGAATTGCGAGATCGGATCGGCCATAGCCTTGGATCTATCCTTCAGGTCACCGCGCGGGAGCGCAGCCGTTCAAGGTTTGTCGGCGTTGCCGCCGGGAAGCTTGCTCGGGCCGACCACGCCGGCCGCCCGCATGACATTCAACACGCCCGCTGCAAAACCCAGCAGCAGAAACACGATCATTCCCCAAGGCGAAAGCCCCGTCAGCCGATCCAGAAACCAGCCGATCAGCGCTCCGACCAATACGCCAGCGACCAGCTCGGCAGAGAGGCGAAACCCTTTCGCCATCGCCTGCGGATCGGACACGTATTTTCCGGAGTCGTTTTCGGCCGGCTTCGCCTGCCCGGTCTGGCCGAGCCTGGCGCCGAGACCTTTGAGCCTCTCGGAGAAAGCGGCTTCTTCGGAGGCCCGGTCCGCCGATCGCTCGTCCTTGCCGCGTGCGCCGTCAGCCATGCTTTCGACACCCGCCTCTGGAAGACAAACGTGCGCCCTTGCGCCCCTCAAAAACCGCGCGGACCATACTGAGGGGGGTCAGGCGAGTCAAGAAACCTGGTGCGCTGCGCAAAGATTGAATCGCGCCAATTTATCAACGGCTTATCGAGATCGGGTCGCCGCCTCCCACAGCGTCGCGACTTTCGGCGCAGCCGGGCCGGGTGCTAGGATTTGAACCGACCGAGACCGGAGATTCCCGCATGCCACGCGCCCTGATGATGTCCTTGGCCATCGCCTGTCTTGCGCTCGCCGCTCCCGCAAGTATCCCCGCACACGCTCAGGGCGGCATGCCCGACAGCGAGAATGGCCGCTATTCGTTGAACCGGGTGGAGGATGGCTATCTGCGGCTGGATCAGCGCACCGGACAGGTCTCGCTGTGCTCGCGCCGGACCATGGGCTGGTCCTGCCATCCGATTCCGGACGAGCGGATGGCGCTTGAGGAGGAAATCGGCCGCCTGCAACGAGACAACGCCGCGCTGAAGAAGGAAATGCTGGCGCGTGGGATCACCCCGCCTGGCGGATCACCGTCCGAGGCCTCCTCACCGAGGGAAAAGCCTGCGCTGAAGGTGCCAAGCGACGCCGAGCTCGACCGGGCCGTCGCCACCATCGAGCGGCTTTGGAAGCGCCTTGTCGAAATGGTGAAGCGATGGCAACGGGAGATGACGCCCATCTGACCGCTTGGCCTCACGATAAGCATGGCGGCAATCACGGAGCCCGACGCCTTGCCCGGACGCCTTTCGCAGATCACCCGAAGCGCGCCAGAGGTCATCGCCACCGCGGAACTCAGGATCGAAACGGGCGGTGAGGGCTTTCTCGACATCACCGCCGAAACGCAGCGCTTCCTCGCCGAGGCCGGGGCACAGGATGGGACCTTCTCGGCGTTCCTGCGCCACACCTCGGCCTCGCTCACCGTTCAGGAAAACGCCGATCCGGACGTGCTGCGCGACCTTGTTTCGGCGCTGCGGCATCTGGCGCCGCGTGACTTCGGGTGGGTCCACGATGCCGAGGGCCCGGACGACATGCCGGCCCATGTGCGCACCATGCTCACAGGGGTTTCGCTCCAGATCCCGGTACTTGATGGGCGCCTCCAGCTCGGCACCTGGCAAGGCATTTACCTGATCGAGCACCGGGCGACGCCGCACCGGCGGCAGATCGTGCTGCAATTCACCGGAAGTCGCGCCGGGAAGAACGCCGACGCGAGCCTCTCGACTCGCCCGAAAATGTTGTAAAGTCGTCACAGCGAGCTGCGCCAGGCGCCAGGAACCCGGTGCGAGAGAGATCGACCCCAGAGTGACCGAACCCACGCTTTACCGGCTGGTTATTGCGGACGACCACCCGCTGTTTCGCGGCGCGCTGCGCGAGGCCGTGAGCGGAATGTTTGACCGCGTCGAATTCTCCGAAGCAGGCTCCTTCGATGAGGTGTCGAAGCTTCTCGATGCCAGCGCCGATGTCGATCTCATCCTGCTCGACCTCTCGATGCCGGGCGTGCGCGGCTTTTCCGGGCTGATGTATCTTCGCGCACAATATCCCGGGGTGCCGGTGGTGGTGGTGTCCGGCAATGACGATCCCGCGGTCATCCGCCGCTGCATGGATTTCGGTGCATCGGGCTTCATCCCAAAGACGCTCGACACCGATGGCATGCGTTCGGCCATCATGGCGGTGCTGAATGGCGGGGTCTGGACGCCGCCGGACATCAATCTCGATGCCGGGACGGATGCTGAAACGGCCGCATTGCTGTCGCGGCTCGCGACCCTGACCCCGCAGCAGGTCAGGGTGCTGATGATGCTGTCGGAGGGCCTGCTCAACAAGCAGATCGCCTACGAGCTCTCGGTCTCCGAGGCGACCGTGAAGGCGCATGTGTCCGCCATCCTGCAGAAGCTTGGCGTCGAAAGCCGCACCCAGGCGGTGATCGCCGCGTCCAAGATCGAGGTCGGGCAATGGCCGCAGACCGCGCCGCTCGCCAATTGATGGCCGCGACGAGCCTTACTCGCGCGGCAAATCGGGACATGGTCTGCGTGCGATCTCCCAGGCTTCGTCGCGCGGTACGCCGACCATACCGAGCAGATTGACCACGGCTTCGTCGATCTTTTCGGCGGGAAGCTTGCCATCGCAGACCGCAAGACTGAACCCGACGATGGCATGGGTGGCCTGACGCCAGGCCAGTTCCGCATCCTCGACCCGATAGCGGCCGGCCGCCACGGCGTTGCGGATATCGCGGATCGCATAGGGTCCCATGATCCGGTACATCGCGCCGGCGATGACTTCCGAGCGCCGCAACAGCCAGCGCCAGCGGTGATCGGTGGTTGCCGCTTTCATGACGTTGCGGATACCGAAGGCATAGACCTGGGCCGGATCCTCGAACGTATCGGTGACGGCCTCGATCCTCTGGGCGAGACGGTCCATGACCTGCTCCATGACCCGCGTCGCCAGCTCTTCTTTTGAGGCAAAGTAATTGTAGACCGTGCCGGCCCCTACATCGGCGCGCTCGGCGATTTCGGACATGGTCGCGGCATCGATGCCCTTCTCGGCCATCACGTGATACCCGGCCTCGATCAGCGCCTGACGGTTGCGACGCTTGCGGCGATCGCTGCGGCTTTCCGCACCGGCGGCCATGCTCATCGGTTTGTCCCTCACAGCTGAGCCGGATCGCCCGGATTCAATATCCGGGCTGGTCAAGGCCCGAAACGTGGCCTGGCCGACCTGAACCATGCACGAAATGTCGGCCAGCTTCAGAAATGAATATCACTCATATTCGAAAACCAGTCAAAACTGCTCACCCTCACAAAAATGATTGACATTCATTTTTGGGTACAATTCACTTTCGTCAAAATTGTCAAACAGGGAGGCTCAGTTCATGAAGGCGTTTCCGGCAAATCAGGAGGCGAAGCGCAAGGCGCTGCTCGATGCCGTTGCGGCTATCGGCCCAACGCTCAGCGCATCGGGCCCGCGCAGCGAGGAACAGGGCACCCTGGCGGCGGAGGCTGTCACTGCGCTCCGCGATGCCGGCATCTTCCGGCTCAAGCTTGCGGCAGAGATGGGCGGTGCCGAAGCCGACCCCCTCACCGAAATGCTGGTCCTTGAGGAGCTCGCCTATCACGACCTGACCAGCGCATGGTGCACGATGGTCGGCGCGACCGCGATCGCCTCGCTCGGGACATTCCTGCCGCAATCCGGGCTCGACAAGGTTTTCCGTAACGGACACATCCCGACGGCGGCGATCTCGTTCTTTCCGGCCGGTCAGGCGCGGCGCAAGGACGGCGGCGGCTACCGCGTCAGCGGCCGCTGGCGCTTCAACAGCGGCATCCGTCACGCCGAATGGGTGCTGGGCGGGACGGTCGTGCAGGACAGCGACAACGGCAAGGGCGGTCCGATCGTCATGTTCTCGGCCTTCCCGGCCAGGGATGTGACGCTCTACGACAATTGGGGCGGCGTGACCGGGCTGCGCGGCACGGGGTCGGTGGATTTCTCGGTCGAGGACTATGACCTGCCGGAGGATCAGACCTTCGTGTGGGACTTGCTCGAGCCGCAACCCTTGCGCGGGGGAGCGTCCTACCGGCTTCCGCCCTTCAGCTATGTCGCCAAGGAGCATGGCAGCGTGGCGCTGGGCGGCGCCCGGCGTGCGCTCGACGAACTCGTCAAGATTGCGACCACGACGCGGGGCACCTTCCGCTCGTCCAAGCTCGACGAACGCCAGGTGGTGCACCGCTTCATCGGCGAGGCCGATCTGAAATTGCGCGCCGCCCGTGCGCTGATGCACGAGCGCTACGATCAGCTCTGGCGGAAGGTGAATGCGGGCGGCAAGCCGGACGGCGCCGATATCGCCGATGTCCGCGCGATCTGCGTTTATGCAACGGATCTCGCAATCGAGGTCGCGACCATGGCCTATCACTTTGCGGGCAATACCGGCCTGCATCATCCGCATGTGATCGGACGGCTGCTGCGCGATCTCAACACCGCCGGCATCCATCAGGTCATGAGCGATACGGCGTATGAAAATCACGGCAAGTTCCGGCTCGGCCTGCCGGCCGATCCGCTGGCCTGACCGCCTTCGCTATTCCGCCGCGGTCGCGTGCTGGATGCGCCATTGCGCCAGCAAGGCGCGCAACGCCGCGGGCTTGACCGGCTTGTTGACGATCGGCACGTCGCGCGCGCGGGCTTCCTCGCGGACGCGCAGCGTGCGGTCGGCCGTGATCAGGATGGCGGGCAGTTCGGCGCCGAAGCGCCGGCGCAGTTCGACGATGGCGTCGATGCCGTTGCCGCTGTCCAGATGATAGTCGACAAGGAGGCCGCTCAGCGCCGGACGCGCCGTCTCGATCGCCGCGATCGCAGATTGAAGGTCCGACGCCTTCAGCACCTGGCACCCCCATCCGCCGAGCAGCGCTTCCATGCCGTCGAGGATTTGCGGCTCGTTGTCGATGCAAAGCACCGCCATCCCGGAAAGCTGGGCCGGGTCGACGCGCAGCGGGCCGCGCTGCGGGACGCTGGCACTGATTGCGGCCGCCACCGGGACATCGACCGAAAACACCGAGCCGTGGCCCAGCTCGGATTTCAGATGCACCGGATGCGCAAGCACGCGGGCGATGCGCTCCACGATCGACAACCCCAGTCCCAGACCGCGCGCGACCTTGGCGCCGTCCTGCAGCCGATGAAACTCGCGGAAGATGGCGCGGGTCTGACTGGGCGGAATGCCGAGGCCGGAATCGCAGACCTGGATCCGGATCATCCCGGCCTGTCTGCGGCAGCCGACCAGCACGCGACCCTTTGGCGTATATTTGATCGCGTTGGAGATCAGATTCTGCAGCAAGCGGCGCAGCAGACGGCGGTCGGACCGCACGGTCGCGCTGCTGAGCACGAATGTCAGCTCGAGGCCTTTCTCGCGGGCCAGCGGCGTGAATTCAACCTCGAGCTGGCGCATCAACTCATCGATGCGGAATGCGCCGATGTCCGGCTTCATCGCGCCGGTATCGAGGCGCGAAATATCGAGCAGCGCGCCAAAAATTTCCTCAACCGCGTCGAGCGAGGCGTCGATATTGCCGACCAGGCGGCCGTCCTCGCCAAGGCCCTGACCCTGGCCCTGGCGTTCGACGAGCGAGGTCACATAAAGACGGGCGGCATTGAGCGGCTGCAGGATGTCGTGGCTGGCCGCGGCAAGAAACCGCGTTTTCGAAATATTCGCCTCCTCTGCGTCGGCCTTGGCGCGCGCCAGTTCCTCATTGAGCCGCACCAGTTCGACGGTGCGTTCGCGCACCCGTTGCTCCAGCGCCTCGGCCGCCTCGAAGCTCGGCGTCACGTCGGTGAAGGTGGTGACGATGCCGCCGCCCGGCATCTGGTTGGCGCGGACTTCGAGAACGAGGCCGCGCGCGGCGAAGCGCTCGATGAACGGCTCGGAGGCCGCGGTGTAGCGGCGCAGACGCTCGACGACCAGGGTATCGATGTCACCCGGTCCATAGATGCCGCGTTCGGCATGCAGACGCAGGATTTCGTCGAGCCGCGTGCCGATGCCGATCATGTCGCGTGGCAGATCGAGGATTTCGCCGAAGGTCCGGTTCCAGCAGACCAGCTGCATGTCCCGGTCGAAGACCGCGATGCCCTCGCTGACATGTTCGAGCGCGGTCTGCAGGATTTCGCGGTTGTAATGGATCGCCGCATTGGCATCGTCGAGCAGCTTCAGCGCAGCACGGGTCGACACCGTGCGCTTGCGCAGCAGAAGCGAGAGCACGAGCCGCGACGATGCCGCACCGATCGCAGAGGCAAGCAGGTGCTCGGCATGTTGCAGCAGCTGGAAATCCGCCGGACTGCCCGGGGACAGGTCGATGCGCTTGGCGGCGGCAAAGCTTTCGAACGAGGAGCGCGTGCGCTCCTGTCCGATATAGCGCGCTACCGCGGTCATCAATTCGTCGACGGTCACGGCGGAGCGCCACAGCCGGAAGCTCGGTGCCGGTGCTGCGTCCGGCACGAACAGATCGGCCTGGACCCGCTCGATCGCCTCCGGCGCGCGGCTGAGCGAAAAGCCGATATAGGCGATGATATTCAGCGCCAGGCTCCAGAACACGCCATGCGCCAGCTGCGGCAGATCGAGGCCGAACAGGGCGGTCGGCCGCAGGAACCAGATGCCGAACGGCCCGTCGGTCAGCACCGAAGGGCTGACGATGCCGCTGCCGACCGCGCTCGGCACCAGCAGCGTATAGAACCAGACCAGGACGCCGGCGGTCAGGCCGGCAATGGCGCCGCGCGCGGTGCCCTGCCGCCAGAACAGGCCGCCGAAAAAGGCCGGCGCGAGCTGGGCGATGGCGGCAAACGACAACAGCCCGATGGCGGCGAGCTGGGCATCCCCGACCGAGCGGTAATAGAGATAGGCCAGCACCAGAATGACGAAGATCGCGATTCGGCGAATGCGCAGCAGGAGCTTGCCGACATCGGCCTGGCCGGTCAGCAGCACCGAGCGCCGCTTCAGAAAGAACGGCACGACGAGGTCGTTCGACACCATGATCGCAAGCGCGACCGATTCCACGATCACCATTGCGGTTGCCGCCGACAGCCCGCCGATAAAAGCCGCAATGGTGAAGAAGGCGGCGTTGGCGGATAGCGGCAGCGCCAGCACGAACATGTCGCTGTCCACATTGCCGCTGCCGAAGGTCAGAAGGCCCGCCAGCGCGATCGGAACCACGAACAGGTTGATGAGGACGAGATAGAGCGGAAACAGCCAGCGCGCGCGCTTGATTTCGGCTTCGGAATGATTCTCCACGACCGTGACATGGAATTGCCGCGGCAACAGGATGATCGCCACGGTCGAGAGCAGCGTCATCGCGATCACGGTGGAGAAATTCGGCGCGGTGGTCAGGACCGCAGCGGTGTCGGGCCGCGACATGGCCCGCGAGAACAGGTCTGCCGGACCGCCAAACATCCAGTAGGTCACGAACAGGCCCACTGCGAGAAATGCCGCGAGCTTGACGATCGATTCGGTGGCGATCGCGAGCATCAGGCCGTCCTGATGTTCGGTCGCATCGATATGGCGGGTGCCGAACAGGATGGCGAAGGCCGCCATCGCCAGGGCGACCAGCAGCGCGGTGTCGCCAAGGACATTCGGCGTGAAATTCGGCACGACGTGCAGGAACACGGTGCCGAACATCGCCGACACTGCCTTCAGCTGCAGCGCGATATAGGGAATCGTGCCGAAGATTGCGATCAGGGCGACCAGCGCGGCCACCGACTGGCGCTTGCCGTAGCGCGCTGCGATGAAGTCGGCGATCGAGGTGATGTTCTGGTTCTTGGCGAGCCGGACGATCCGCAGCACCAGCGGCGTGCACAGGCCGATCATCAGGATCGGCCCGATATAGATGGTCAGGAAGTCGAAACCCGATTTCGACGCGAGACCGACCGAGCCGAAAAACGTCCAGGAGGTGCAATAGATCGCAAGGCACAGCGGGTAGATCAGCAGGCGCGACCGGTCCGCCCGCGCAATCGTGCGCAGCCGGTCGCCATAGCTTGCGACCACGAACAAGAGGCCGATATAGCCGAGCGCGATCGCGATAACGACCCAGCCTTGCAGCATCATGGCGCAACCGCCCTTTCCGGAGCCGCGGTGACCCCCGGGTGACCCGAAAACATCACAAATTCCGGTTCATGGCTACCGCATAAGCCGGGTCCCGGCTTTTCCTGACCCCGCCCGAGGCCCTATCGTTACCGATTGCACGGGAGAGGAGCCGTCATGAAGAAAATGCTGAATGAATTTCGCGAGTTCGCCGTCAAGGGCAATGTGGTCGATCTTGCCATTGGCGTGATTATCGGTGCGGCTTTCGGCCGGATCGTGGAATCGCTGGTCGGGGACATGATCATGCCGATTTTCGGCGCCATCGGCGGTCTCGATTTTTCGAACTATTTCCTGGCCCTGTCGAGCGACGTGACGGCAACCAATCTTGCGGATGCGCGAAAGCAGGGGCCGGTCATCGCCTGGGGTAACTTCGTCACCGTCGCGATCAACTTCGCGATTGTGGCGGGCGCCCTGTTCTTCGTGGTGAAGGGTATCAACTACCTGCGCCGCATGGCTGCGCAGGAGCCGGAGGCCGCCAAGACCGTCGAGCCGCCCCGTGAGGAAAAGCTGCTGGAAGAAATCCGCGATCTGCTCGCGAAAAAGATTTGAGCTGCATCGTGGCCGCCTCCGGCGAGGATGACGGCAATGCGCAAGCCTCGGCCGCTCTGATCGCGGCCTTGCGCGCATCCGCGCGCGAGGCGCCGCTCAGCGGCATCGTCGAGATCATGAAATACGGCCGGGCGCGCGGCGGCGTCATGGGCCTGTGGGCGGGCGAAGGCGATACGCCGACGCCGGCCTTTATCGCGGACGCCGCCAGCCGCGCACTCGCCGCCGGCGAGACCTTCTATACATGGCAGCGCGGGCTTCCCGCCTTGCGCGAAGCGCTCGCCCGCTATCACACACGACTGTACGGACGCGCCTTCTCGGCCGACGAATTCTTCGTCACCGGCGGCGGCATGCAGGCGATCCAGATCACGCTCGCCATGACCGCGACCGCAGGCAGCGAAGTGATTATCCCAACGCCGGCCTGGCCGAATGCGGCCGGTGCCACCGGGCTGATTGGAGCGCATCCGGTGGAGGTGCCGATGCAGTTCGGCAATGCGGGGTGGACACTCGACATCGATCGGCTTGCGGCAGCGGTCAACGGGCGCACCCGCGTCATCGTCATGGTCACCCCGTCCAATCCGACCGGCTGGACGGCGTCGCATGACGATCTGCGCGCCGTGCTCGCGCTCGCGCGGCAGCACGGCCTTTGGATCGTTGCCGACGAGACCTATGCCCGCTTCTGGTATGGCGGCGGCGAGCGCGCGCCGTCGTTTCTCGACATCATGGCGCCCGAGGATCGCATCCTGTTCGTCAACACCTTTTCCAAGAATTGGTGCATGACCGGCTGGCGCATGGGCTGGATCGTGGCGCATCCCTCGCTCGGTCAGGTGGTCGAGAATATGATCCAGTATTCGACCTCGGGCGTTGCGCAATTCATGCAGCGCGCCGGCGTCGTGGCGCTCGATCGAGGCGAGGATTTTGTGGTGCAGCAGGTCGCGCGGGCGAAAGCCAGCCGCGACATTGCCTGCGAGATTCTGGGCAAGACCGGCCGCAGCCGCTTCACGCCGCCGCAGGGCGCGTTCTATCTGTTCTTCTCAGTGGACGGCGAGACCGACAGCGACAGGCTGGCGCGGCGCCTCGTCGACGAG
>NZ_JBKBVB010000142.1:0-10449 GCF_046289595.1 Pseudorhodoplanes sp. | reverse complement strand
CGTGGCTTCAGTCGAACCGCCGCGCTGATGGAAATCCATTAGGGAGAACAAAAACCGCCATATTGCGGAATGGCGGCCCCGCCTGTATCAGTCCGGCGCGCCAGAAAGTCGCGCGTATCTGGGGATCAGCGAGGAGAAGGGATGGCGAAAAACGGGGCGATCAAGCTCGTCGCCGGTAATTCCAATCCTGCGCTTGCGGCCGAGATTTGCAATTACCTGAAACTCCCCATGACCAAGGCGGTGGTGCGCCGCTTTGCCGACATGGAGATCTTCGTCGAAATTCAGGAAAATGTGCGCGGCGCGGATGTGTTCGTGATCCAGAGCACCTCGTTCCCCGCCAACGATCACCTGATGGAATTGCTCATCATCATAGACGCCCTGCGACGCTCGTCGGCGCGGCGGATTACGGCGGTGGTGCCCTATTTCGGCTATGCCCGGCAGGACCGCAAGCCTGGCCCCCGCACCCCGATCTCCGCCAAGCTCGTCGCCAATCTCGTCACCCATGCCGGCGCCGACCGGGTCATGACCCTCGACCTCCATGCCGGGCAGATCCAGGGCTTTTTCGACATTCCGACCGACAACCTGTTCGCCTCGCCGGTGATGGTGCGCGACATCAAGGAGCGATTCGATCTCGCCAACCTGATGGTGGTGTCGCCGGATGTCGGCGGCGTGGTGCGCGCCCGGGGCCTCGCCAAGCGCATCAATGCGCCGCTCGCCATTATCGACAAGCGGCGCGAACGCGCCGGCGAGTCCGAAGTCATGAACGTGATCGGCGAGGTCGCCGGCCATACCTGCATCCTGGTCGACGATATCGTGGATTCCGGCGGCACGCTGGTGAATGCCGCCGACGCACTGCTCGCCCAGGGCGCGAAGGACGTCTACGCCTACATCACCCATGGCGTACTCTCGGGTGGGGCGGTGGCGCGCATCACCTCATCGCGTCTGAAAGAACTCGTCATTACCGACTCCATTCAGCCGACCAAGGATGTGAAGGACGCCGAGAACATTCGCGTGCTGCCGATCGCAAGCCTGATCGGCGAAGCCATCGGCCGGACCGCGAGCGAAGAATCGGTGTCGAGCCTGTTCGACTGAGCGCACCCCGCGGCGTGCCTATGCGCGTCGCATATGCTCCCGTGGCGCCATTTGCTGTGCATTGAGTCAAACTGCCGCAGCGCCGATTGTGGACATTGCCGGGGGCCGCGTTGCTCCGATTCAAAAAATCAACGACCACCTGTCTTGCGATTCAGTTCTGGCTTGGTCGCGCGGAATCGGTGCGGCTATAGTCGAAGCGGCAAGTGATTCGGTGCTTGTGAGTCAATCCGGCCGGATGCGATCGCGGCGGACACGGGCATCCGTGCCAGCTCGGTGCGTGAAGTGTCGGTGTGCGTGCGTAACTGCGAAACACGCAAAGTCTCCCAGGCGGCGATCAAAATGGCATTGACCGACATCGAAACATCGACGCACAGCAGCCCGCTCGATGTCGTCGAAAGAATGGCGACGGTCAATGATTGGGCCTTCGAGCGCGCCGGCGACGACGAGATCAATATCCTCATCAAGGGCCGCTGGGTCGACTATCAGGTGTCGTTCACCTGGATGGGCGAGCTTGAGGCGCTGCATCTGGCCTGCGCCTTCGACATCAAGGTTGCGGAACGCCGCAGAGCCGAAGTGCAGCAGCTGATTGCGCATATGAACGAGCAGATGTGGATCGGCCATTTCGACCTGTGGACCGAGGACGGACTCGTCATGTTCCGCCACGCGCTGGTGCTGACCGGCGGCATCGAGGCGACCGACGAGCAATGCAAGTCCGTGCTACGCACCGCGATCGACACCTGCGAACGTTATTTTCCCGCCTTCCAGTTCGTGCTCTGGGCCGGCAAGTCCGCCCGCGAAGCGCTGGACGCGGCGATGTTCGAGACTTCCGGTGAGGCTTGATCGGGCTTTTTGATCCGTTCATTCCCGCATCAGCACAAATCCAGCATAAGATGCACCGGGTCGCCGCCTTCACGGCGACAAGCGGAAACAAGAAGCCATGACGCAATCCGACAGAATCCGCCTCGACAATATCGGCCTGCTCGCGCTGGTCGGCGCCGGCAAAATGGGCGGCGCGATGCTGGAAGGCTGGCTAGCGCTTGGGCTTGATCCACAGAATGTTGCGGTGCTCGAGCCCAATCCGTCCGATGACCTCGTGGCTCTGTCCATGAAGGGGGTGGCGCTCAACCCGCCTGCTGGTGCGATCTCGAATATCGGCACGGTGGTGCTTGCAGTGAAGCCGCAGATGGCAGCCTCCGTCATGCCATCGGTTGCATCGCTGACAGGTGCGGGCACGCTGGTGCTGTCGATCATGGCGGGGAAGACGCTTGGGTTTCTCGAGGCCGGGCTGCCTGGTGCCGCGATTGTCCGGGCAATGCCGAACACGCCGGCGGCGATCGGGCGCGGTATCACGGTGGCCGTGCCCAACGCAGCGGTGACCGCGGATCAGAAAGCGCGCGCGGATGCGCTGCTGGCCGCTTCCGGCAGTGTGGAGTGGATTTCGGATGAAGCCTTGATGGATGCAGTGACCGCCGTGTCCGGCTCTGGACCGGCCTATGTATTCCTGCTCGCCGAATCACTGGCGCGCGCGGGCGTGGCGGCCGGGCTGCCCGAGGCACTGGCGGCACGGCTGGCGCGCGAGACGGTCGCGGGCGCCGGCGAATTGCTGCATCGCTCGCCGCTCGATCCGGCGACGTTGCGGCAGAATGTCACCTCGCCGGCCGGGACCACGGCGGCCGCGCTGGACGTCCTGATGGCGGCGGACGGCCTCGAGCCGCTGATGCGGCGGGCGGTGGCCGGAGCGGCGGAGCGGTCTCGGGAACTGGCCGGCTGAGAGCCATTTCAGAGCCATGGAACCGCCGCCTTCGGCTTCCTACATCCGACGGCAGCAATCCAACGGGAGCCCGCCATGGCCAACGGCGCCGACCGCCAGACCATCATCGATGCCCTTCTGACGCTGCTTGCCGAGAAACTGCTGGAGCGAATCGGTCTGGACGACATCGCCAGGGCCGCCGGGATCACGCTGGCCGAGCTGCGCGGCGAATTCTCCTCGGTCATCGCGATCCTCGCCGCGCATATGAAGGACATCGACCGCAAGGTGCTGTCGGCCGATACGGCGGATATGGGCGAGGAGCCGCCGCGCGAGCGGCTGTTTGACGTGCTGATGCGCCGCCTCGATGCGCATGCCGGTCACAAGGCCGCCATCCGCTCGCTGATGCGCTCCACCCTGTGCAATCCGGCCCTGGCCCTGGCGATGAACGGGCTCGCCGCCCGCTCGATGAGCTGGATGATGACGGCGGCCGGGATCTCCGCTGCCGGGCCGAAAGGCGCGCTGCGGGCACAGGCGCTGACGCTGATGTATGTGCGGGTGCTGTCGGTCTGGGCCGAGGACGAGGATCCGGGGCTTGCGCGCACCATGGCCGCACTCGACCGCGAACTCGCGCGCGCCGAGCGCTGGTCCGGCATGCTCGACACCATGCTCGCGATTCCGGAGCGGCTGCGGGCAGGCCGCTGGCGCGCCAGGCGCCGGCGCGATCCGAACCCGGACGACGAGATCGTCGCTGCGTAGACGGTCCTGCGCAGGCCGATGCAGGGCTTCGCGGTTCCGGATCGGGAACGTCCCGCAGACTTGCGCCTCATCGTCGGGTCGCTGCGCGATTGCGCTGACCCATCGGCACGGTTTCTTAATATCGGGCTTTGATGGTGCGGCCGGTCGTCCTCCAATGCGGGGACGGCAATTCCGCAATGCAAGGAGATTCCATGTCAGTTGTTTTGAAGGCAGCGCCTGCGCTGCTGCTGTCTGCGTTGTTGTTCTCGCCCGCCGCCGCCGCTCCGGTCGGACCGAACACCATGGGCGCCATTCCCGATTCGCTCGTGATCCAGGTTCGCGATGGCGGCAAGGGCCACCACGGCCGCAGCCATGGCGGCAAAGGCCGTCACGGCACGGCGCATCGTGGCGGTCCGCGCCATGGCCACGGCAACCGCCATTATGGCAACCGCCATCACGGCTATCGCCCGCATCATCATTATCATGGCCGCCGCTGGGTTGCCGGCCGGACCTATTACGTCGCGCCTCCGGGCTGGCGGCAATACGGCGTGGCGCGGCCCTGGAACTGGCAGGCGCTGGGCTGCGTGATCGTGAACGGGTTCTGGTTCTGCCCGTAACCGGCGAACAGTGATCCGGTGATGCAAAGTCCCGGCGTCAGGCCGGGGCTTTTTCTGTTTTGCGCCGCACGGGGAATGGGCTCTCGCAAAATTCCCTCACGGAACAAAGATCGACGGACTGTGTTCAGGGCGAGAAGAACAGCGACACAAAAAACACGAAGCCGACGACGACGGTCATCAGCAGCAGCCATATCCATGGTGCGATGCTTCGCAGCGAAAGATCGGGGTCAGTCCGTTTGGTGCGGTAAATCAGAAAAAGTCCCGCCAGCGATGTGCAGATGGCCGCTTTTACGCAGTCGAATCCCCACGCCGGACTTTCTACCGGCAATATGGCGTAGGAAATCTTGTCGAGCAGGATCACTCCCGCGATTTGCGAGGGATATGTGAGCAAAATATAAACGACCAGCGACAGCAGCCAGACAACGATGAATACGCTCGATGTCCGGTTCCACTCAGCAACGATCTCATCTTTGCCTCTGGCAAAGAACAGAACGACGATGGCTGCAAGAAACAGCAGCAATGCGCCGATGACCGCCATGAAGAGCGTGTCGACCAGCGAAAGGTCGCGATAGAGCGCGGTTGCCTGAGCGGCGGCGGTGTAGAGGACCACTCCAATGCCGCTTGTCAGCATGTTGACGATGCCCTGTGACGGAACGATGGGGCTCCGTCCCGGCGGGATACGTGCTTCGGCGACCGCTTCGAGAAACTGTCGCGTCCAGCCGCCGAATTTGTCGAGAAGGCCGGGATCCGAATTTGCTGCACCGGTCATGAAGTGCCGTCTCAGCGTGTGGCGGTGCGGTTCGGGGCGACCCAGCGAATGTTCCAAGTGCGTGCCCCCGCAATGACGCCATCTGGATAGTCGAGATCGCTAATCGTCACTGTCAGGCTGCCGTTATCGCCGGCTTCGAGATAGGGAATTATCGTTACGCAATAGCCTTCGGTTGCAGCGGGGTAATACTTGATGTGCGATTGAAAACGCGACTCCGTACCTGCGGCAAGTGCGCCGCCTCCGAACCAGCGAAACACCCACGCGCGTGTACCTTCCGCAGGCTCTGGGCTGCGCATTTCGGGGAAATGAAAGGCTGTCCGTCTTGCCCTGGTACCGATGGTCGATCGCTCTTCACCGCGGCGATAGGTGTAGCTGGTATGAAACGTCGTCTCCAGCAGGCTGTCGGAAGCGAGCAGCGTGGACGGGCGGTGGTAGTTGTAGTAGCGCAGGGCATCGACGCTGCCAGTAAAACCGGATCGCACGCGGCCCCGGGTCCGCACCGCATCTCTGGAGAGCATGACATGCCTTGGCGGCTGTGCTCGCTGCGATCCGTCCGTCCCCGTCGATACCAGCCGGACAGCCAACGCGCCCGCGAAGTTGCGCGCAGCACCGGGAGCCGGCGGATTGATGACGTAGATCAGTCGAACTTTTTCATCGAATTCGAGGGATGTCGCCTGCAGAACGCCAGGATACAAGAACGCGCTTTTCAGCACTGGTTTGCCCGATCGCTCACTCCTGCTGAAATAAAGCGCATATAACTCGCCGCTGTTGAGCGGTTGGCCATTCAGCCCGCTGCAAGACTTGGCATGCGCCGCAACCACGCCGTTGAGCGTCGCGGCAGCCACGGCGCAGACGGATACGAATTTCAAACGTGACATCGGCCGCTCCCTACAGCGTCACGTTGTAATGTTACGTTATGCAAGTTTAAATTGCAATAACGATATTGCCTATACCGGCACGCGCACGGTGGCCCGCAGGCCGCCAAGCGGGGAATCGCCCAGCATGATGTCGCCGCCATGCGAGCGCGCGATGTCGCGGGCGATGGCGAGCCCAAGGCCGGTGCCGCCCTGATCCTGATTGCGCGCGTGGTCGAGGCGCAGGAACGGCTTGAAGACTTCCTCGCGCTGGGCCGGGGGAATTCCCGGGCCGTCATCGTCGATGGTGACGGTGAGCCAGCGATGGTCGCGATGGCCGGTGATCGCGATCGAATGCGCATACCGCGCCGCATTGGTGACGAGATTGGCGAGGCAGCGCTTGAAGGCTGCGGACTTAACGGTGACGATCGGCTGGCCGGTGAAGTCCACGCTGGCCTTGTGACCGGTGCGCTCGGCGTCGTCCTTCAGCTCTTCGAGAAATGCCGCCATGTCGGTCGGCGAAGCTTGCTCGCCCATGTCGCCGCGCGCGAAGGCGAGATAGGCCTCCAGCATGCGCTGCATCTCGTCGACATCCTTCTTCAGCGCGTCGATTTCCGGCGCGTTGCCGAGCATGGCGAGCTCGAGCTTGAAGCGGGTCAGGATCGTACGCAGGTCGTGCGAAACGCCGGCGAGCATGGTGGTGCGCTGCTCGATGGCGCGCTCGACGCGCAGCTTCATCTCGATGAAGGCGACCGCCGCGCGCCGGACTTCGCGCGCACCGCGCGGACGGAAATTCGGCATGTCGCGACCCTTGCCGAAGGCTTCGGCGGCGTCGGCAAGCCGCAGGATCGGCCGGATCTGGTTGCGCAGAAAGATGATGGCGACGGTCAGCAGCACCAGCGAGGTGCCGACCATCCAGAACAGGAAGATTTCCGAATTCGAAGCATAGGCGGCGCTGCGCGGCGCCAAAACGCGCATCACCGCATTGTCGAGCTGGATCCGAATCTCGACCAGCGCCGACTTGCCGACGGTGTCGATCCAGAACGGCCGCTTGATCTTGCGCAGCTCGACCGAGAGCGCCTGGTCGAGCAGCGAAAAGAACGGCTTCGGCCCGGGCGGCGGCATTTCCGTGGCAGGAAGGAAATCGACCACAAGGCCGAGGCGCTCCTGCGCGATCTTGCGGATCTGGGCATTCTGGGCGTCCTGCGGATAGCCGCGATAGACATCGATCAGCGCGGCAATATCCGAGACCACCGCGGACGAAAGCTTCTGCGTCACCGAATTCCAGTGCCGCTCCATGAAGACGAAGGCGACCACCGATTGCAGGATCACCATCGGCGCGATGATGATGAGAAGCGCGCGGGCATAAAGCCCGGTCGGCATGAAACGCTTGACCGTCTTGCCAAGCCTGTCCCAGGCCAGGTTCACCCGATAGGCCGCGGTGCGGATCGATTGCAGTCCGGCATCGAGACTGGTCATGACCGTCTCCCCGACTGTCTCCCTGTCCCGCTCGCGCAGTGCCGCTCCCAATCGCGAGCGGCCCGTATCACTGGTTGCGCGATCCGATCCATCACGGCGCCTAGGGTGAGACCACGAGCCGATAGCCGATGCCGCGAACGGTCTGTACGAACAAGGGATTGGCCGGATCGCGCTCGATCTTGCGGCGAAGCCGGTTGACCTGCACGTCGACGGCGCGTTCGTTGACGGCCGGATCGTTGCCGGCGAGCGCAAGCCGCGGCACCGTTTCTCCGGGCGTCGCCGCCAGGACGCGCAGCATGTCGCGCTCACGATCGGTCAGGCGCACGATGTCCTCGCCGCGTTTCAATTCGCCGCGTCCAATATGGAAGACGAAATCGCCGAAGCGCACGGATTCGACCGGCGGCGGCGCGGCGGGCTGCGCCCGTTTCAGGATATTGCCGATCCGCAGCGACAATTCCCGCGGCTCGAAGGGCTTGGCGACATAATCGTCGGCGCCGATCTGCAGGCCTTCGATCCGCATCGCGGTCTCGTCGCGCGCGGTCAGCATCAGGATCGGCACGCTGGAATTGGAGCGCAACGACTTGGCGAGATCGAAACCGCTCTCGCCCGGCATCATGACGTCGAGGATCAGAAGATCGAAATGCAGGCCGTTCAGCTTGGCGCGCGCTTCGGCTGCATTGTCGGCGGTGGTTACACGATAACCTTCGGCCGCCAGAAATCGCGACAGCAGGTCGCGGATTCGCCGGTCGTCGTCGACGACCAGGAGATGCGGCGCATCGTCGGCCGGGGTGGCGGGTGCCGCGCGGGTAATCTGCATCGTCTGAGCCCTCAGGGCTTGTTGTGCCTCAGCCGGTCGGCACGGCTGATAAGCTGCAGCACGTGATCGCGTTCGCGGTTGTCGATCATGGCGATCAGGAAGTTGCGTGCATCCGCGTGCGCGTCAGGGCCCAAATCGGCAAGCGCGCGCGCAATCCGCTCGGTCTGGAGGCTGGCGAGTTTCATCGCCAGCGCTTCGCCTTTGGGCGTGGCATAAAGAAGGCGCTGGCGGCGGTCGCTTTCGCCTTCCTTCTGCAGCACATAACCCTGGTCGACGAGCTGTTTCAGCACGCGCCCGAGCGATTGTTTGGTGATGTTCAGGATATCGAGCAGGTCGGCGACCTTGATCCCGGGATGCCGGGTTACGAAGTGCAGCACGCGATGATGGGCCCGGCCGAAGCCGAATTTGGCCAGAGCGTCGTCGGCATCGCCCACGAAATCGCGATAGGCGAAAAACAAAAGCTCGATCACATCCCAGATCGGTTCGTCCGCCGGCCGGGTCGGGGCGGCTTCCGGGGTGCCGAGACGGTCGCGGAGCGGGGTTACGGACATCGGGGACCGATCACAATTTAGGTCAGCACTATTGACATAATTCCGGAAGATTGTTACCGAAAGAGCAGCTGAAACGAAATATCCTGCCTTCGGCACGCGGCCGGGTCCGGCGCGACAGGCGCGCCGGATCGGTGGGACAATAATGGCAATGGACGCGTCAGGCAAAAAGGGAGCCCGATGCCGGTCCGCGCTGCGCTTCGCCAAGGAGGAAGCCGATGTCCGTGCCCTTCGATCAACTGCCAGGCATGATTTGGTTCGACGGTAAGCTGGTCCCGGGCCCGGAAGCCAGGATCCACGTCCTCACGCACGGCCTGCATTATGCGAGCGCCGTATTCGAGGGCGAGCGCGCCTATGGCGGCGAAATCTTCAAGAGCACGGAGCATTCCGAGCGGCTGAAGAATTCCGCAAAAATCCTCGATTTCGAGATTCCCTACTCGGTTTCCGAAATCGACGCGGCCAAGCGGCTCGTGATCGAAAAGAACGGCATGCCGGATTCCTACGTGCGCGCCATCGCCTGGCGCGGCTCCGAGCAGCTCGGGGTGTCGGCGCAGAACAACGCCATCCATCTCGCCATCGCCGCCTGGCAATGGCCGAGCTATTTCGATCCCGAACAGCGGCTGAAGGGCATCAAGCTTGATCTCGCCGAATACCGCAGGCCCGATCCGCGGACGGCGCCCTGCCTCGCGAAGGCGGCGGGCCTCTACATGATCTGCACCGTGTCCAAGCACCGCGCCGAACGCCGCGGCTTTGCCGATGCAATGATGCTCGACTGGGAAGGCCGGGTCGCCGAATGCACCGGCGCCAACATCTTTTTTGTGAAAGACGGCAAGATTCACACACCGATCGCCGATTGCTTCCTCGACGGCATCACCCGCCGGACCGTGATCGATCTCGCCAAACGGCGGGGCTTCGAGGTGATCGAACGGCGCATCATGCCGGATGAATTGTCGAATTTCTCCGAATGCTTCATTACCGGCACGGCGGCGGAGGTGACGGCGGTGGCGCAGATCGACACGTGGAATTTCAATCCCGGCGGCATCACCAAGCAGTTGATGGACGACTACACCGCCGAAGTACAGCCGAAGTCGCGCGCGGCGTAGTTTAGGTTTTACCTTGTCGCGGTCGTCCCGCGAAGGCGGGGATCTATAACCACCGCTCTGGAATATGGGCCCCCGCCTGCGCGGCGGCGACGCTCCTAATTTGCCGTCTTGTCCTTCGCCCACCGGGCCGCGGCGTCGTCGTCGGTTTCCTTCGCAGCCACCCAATCCTTGCCGTCCGCACGTTCCTCCAGCTTCCAGAACGGCGCGCGCGTCTTCAGATAATCCATCAGGAATGCGGCCGCCTCGAATGCGGCCTGACGATGCGCGGAGACGGTGGCGACGAAAACGATGTTATCGCCCGGAACCATCCGGCCATAGCGATGAATCACGGTGACGCCCATGAGCGGCCATCGCGCCTGCGCCTCGGCGACATGCCGCGCGATCTCTTCCTCGGCCATGCCGGGATAGTGCTCGAGCGTCATTGCGCTGACGCCATGACCCGCCTCATGATCCCGGCAGACACCGGTAAAGGTGACAACGGCGCCGATATCGCTTCGTCCGCGCGTGAGCTTTGCCGTCTCCGCTGCGGCGTCGAAGTCCTCACGCTGCAAGCGGATCGTCGCTGACATCAGCCCCCCGTCATCGGCGGAAAGAAGGCGATCTCTTTGGCGCCTGCGATCGGTGTGCCGGGCTGCACATGTTTGCGGTCGATAGCGGCGCGGATCACCTTCGCATTTTCGAAGGC
>NZ_JBKBVB010000141.1:0-10477 GCF_046289595.1 Pseudorhodoplanes sp. | reverse complement strand
GTCACCTGCAATGGCTTCGGAACGCCGACATGAAACAGAATCTTGCCCGGTTCGACGATCTCGCCGATTTCCCCGTCCCGCCGCAGCACGATTCCGTCGATCGGCGCGGTGATGGTGTATTGATCGACCCGCTCTTCAAGCACGGCGATCAGCCCCTGCACCTGGCGCAGGTCGGTCAGCGCCTTCTCATGCGCCTGGGTGGTGACGGCGCCCCGGCCGATCAGTTCGGTCGTGCGCGCGACCTCGCGCTTGGCGAAATCCTCGCGCGCCCGCAATTCGTGCAACGAGGCGCGGATTTCCTTGTCGTCAAGCCGCGCCAGCACGTCGCCCTGCTTCACCGTCTGGTTTTCGCAATTGCAGATGTCGACAATGCGCTGGCGCACCAGGCTCGTGACCTTCGACCAGCGCACCGGCTCGACCGCACCGGTGGCGTAGACGATTTCGACTGCAGTCCCGCGCACCGGAGAGACGACCGACACATCCGGAATGCGGCCATAGGTCCACCACCAGATTGCGGCGGCGATGCACACAACGATCACGGCAGCGAAGAACAGCCTCGCGCGCATGCACGCCTCCGCATATTGGCAAAGCGAAGCGTCTATAGCCCGGCCGGTACAGCGCGGATTTGACCGCGCGCAAACTCCGGTCAGCCGCCGAGCTTGGCCTTCACCATCGCGCTCGCCTTGGCGAAATCCATCTGGCCGGCGAATTTGGCCTTCAGCGCGCCGACCACCTTGCCCATGTCCTTCATCGACGCTGCGCCGGCTTCCGCGATCGCGGCGTCGATCGCCGCAGCCATCTCGGCGTCCGACATCTGCTTCGGCAGATAGGCGGAGATGATGGCGATTTCGTCGGCCTCCTGCCGGGCGAGTTCGGGACGGCCGCCCTTCTCGTAGAGCTCCTTGGATTCCTGGCGCTGCTTGATCATTTTCTGCAGCACCGGAAGCAGATCGGCATCGGTCAGGGTCTTACCGCTCGCACGCGCCTCGATATCCGCGTTCTTGAAGGTGGAATTGACCATGCGCAACGTTGCGATCTTGCGCTCGTCCTTGGCCTTCATCGCCTCTTTCAGGGCATTGTTGATATCGTCGCGCAGCATCGGCCTCTCCCTTCAGCGCTGCGGCTCGATCGGAAAACGAAGCGGGCGGCACCGCAGTCGGCCTGCATGTACCGCCCGCGCTCGCAAAATCAAGGCCGCGGCCGTCAGCCCCTCATGGCCTGGCGCAAACGAGTTGCAGCGTGACCGCCTCGCCGCCCGCGCAACTGGCCGCGATCGCGTCGCCGTCCCGCTTGAACAGCGCGTGGCCGGGCGCGCCGATGCATAGCGCATTCACCACGACCTCGCCCTTGTCGCAGGCATGGGTGCAGACATCGCCCAGGCAGGCATGGCTGACCGCCCGGATGCTGGTGCCGTCCTTGCCGGGCGCGCCATCTTTGCCCGCTGGGCCGGGAGGGCCGGGAGGGCCGGCCGGCCCTGCCGCGCCGTCCTTGCCGGGTGCGCCGTCCCTGCCCGGTGCGCCATCCTTGCCCGGTGCGCCATCCTTGCCCGATGCGCCATCCTTGCCGGGCGGTCCGGCAGGCCCGGCAGGCCCGGCAGGTCCGGCAACGCCTTGCTCACCGCGATCGCCTTTCTCGCCCTTTTCGCCTCGTGGCGGTTCGGAACATGCGGCGAGCGCCACGGCAGCACCAATCATCAGTCCGCCTAACAAAAGTCTCATGAATTTTCCTCCGCCCGATGATTTCAGACCCGATCGTGATGAGGCGAATGTCCCGCCGCAAGCGCCGTATTGGCGCACGGCATCTTGGCGCAGGGCCATTGTTCCGGCCCGGACGGGTTGGAACCGATAATTGTCAGCGGATTGGCCGCCCCAAAGGCGCGGTCCGGGGTTGGCAGCGCGGCCTTGTCCGACTATGCAGACCGCTCATGAACACCCGACACGATTCCGGCTGGGCCGAACCTGCGGCAACCGCGCTTCTGGTGCTGGCCGACGGCACCGTCCTTCAGGGCCAGGGCTTCGGAGCGACGGGCTCCGCGGTGGGCGAAGTCTGCTTCAACACCGCCATGACCGGCTATCAGGAGATTTTGACCGATCCCTCCTATGCCGGCCAGCTCATCACCTTCACCTTCCCGCATATCGGAAATGTCGGCACCAACGACGAGGATATCGAAACGGTGAACATGGCGGCGACGCCGGGCGCGCGCGGCGTCATCCTGCAGGCCCATATCACCGACCCGTCGAATTACCGCGCCTCCCGGCATCTCGACCAGTGGTTGCGCGCCCGCGGCATTATCGGCCTGTCCGGGATCGATACCCGCGCGCTCACCGCACTGATCCGCGAAAAGGGCATGCCCAATGCCGTGATCGTCCATGACCCCACCGGCAAGTTCGACCTCGATGCGCTGAAGAAGGAAGCGCGGGACTGGCCCGGCCTGGTCGGCATGGATCTGGTACCGATGGTGACGAGCGCCCAGCGCTTCACCTGGGACGAAGGCGAATGGCAATGGGGCAAAGGTTATTCGCGCGTCGAACACCCCGAATTTCATGTCGTCGCCATCGATTATGGCGTCAAGCGCAACATCCTGCGCCTCCTCGCCTCCAACGGCTGCAAGGTGACGGTGGTCCCCGCGACCACCAGCGCCGAGGAGATCATGGCGCTCAATCCGGACGGCGTATTCCTGTCCAACGGACCTGGCGATCCGGCGGCGACCGGCGCATATGCCGTGCCGGTGATCCGTGAGATGATCGACAGAAGCCTGCCGACCTTCGGGATCTGTCTTGGCCACCAGATGCTCGGCATCGCGCTCGGCGGCCGCACCGTGAAGATGCATCAGGGGCACCATGGCGCAAACCATCCGGTGAAGGATCTCACCACCGGCAAGGTCGAGATCACCTCGATGAATCACGGCTTCGCGGTGGACAAGGATTCGCTGCCGGACAATGTCGAGCAGACTCATGTGTCGCTGTTCGACGGCTCCAATTGCGGCATCGCGCTGAAGGACAAGCCGGTCTTTTCGGTGCAGTACCACCCGGAAGCCTCGCCGGGGCCGCGCGACTCGCATTATCTGTTCAAGCGCTTTGTCGAAGCGATGCGCGAACACAAGAAGCGCAGGGCGGCCGCGTAACGCGCTTCAAGCGCAGCAATTGCCCCCGGTCTGGATGGGCGGACACGGCACCGTGCCGTAGGAGCAGAACACGCAACAATCGCCCGGCTTCGGCTTGAGCCGCGCGCCGCAGCCCTTGCAGTCGTAGAAAAAGACGCAGGCGTCGTCCGGCATCGTCTCTTCGGCGCGGTGGCCGCAGAGCGGGCAGGTCAGAATTGATTGCGTCTCGCGGCTGATCTGCATCGGGCTGGTCTGCTTCGGGTATCCGCACCGTTGTGCCAATAGCATAAATCGCCGCCCGGAGCAGCCCGAAATAGCCACGGGCCGCAGTGCCGCGCTATAAACGGCGCATGAGCGACTGGGTCACATTTTTCGATTCCGATCACGCCATCTATGTGAATGCGCGGCACAAAGAGGTGCATGCCGTCATCACCGGCGAGGGCATGGCGGACTATATCGGCAAGAACGACCGCGTGCTCGATTACGGCTGCGGCGAGGCAGCCTATGCTGAGCGGCTGGTGCGCAAGGCCAAGGCGCTGACGCTATGCGAGGCGGCGCCCAATCTGCGCGAGCGGCTCAAGCAGCGCACCGCGCATGAGCGCTTCATCAGCGTGCTGTCTCCGGAGGAGGCTGAAGCGCTGCCCGACGGCGTGTTCGATGTGGTCGTCATGCATTCGGTGTCGCAATATCTCTCGCATGCCGAAATGGACCGCCTGCTCAGCCTGTTCCACCGCCTGCTGACGCCGGACGGCAAACTGGTGACCGGCGACGTCGTACAGCCTGATACACCGGCCTGGAAAGATGCGCTGGCGCTGCTTCGCTTCGGCTGGCGCGAGGGCTTTTTCTTCGCCGCGCTGACCGGGCTCATCCGCACCGTCTTCTCGGATTATTCGAAGCTGCGCAAACAGGCCGGACTGACCCGCTACAGCGAGCGCGAGATGGCCGCCAAGATCGAGGCTGCGGGTTTTCGCGTCTCCCGCGCGCCGCGCAATATCGGCCATCTGCAGACCCGCATGACATTTATCGGCACGAGAGCGTGACAAAGCGGGGCGCGGCGGCGCAGAGCGCGTCGTTACGGTAACCGCGTGCAGCGCATTAACTCCAAAGCCAAATGCTCAGGCTAACCACTGGTCGCCAAAACCCGTCGCACTTGTCTGTTCTGGTCCGGCCGCTATCGTCGGTCCTGGCCCGGTGGCGGAGCGGAGACGCAAGGTTCTGCAAAGACCGATAGCCTGGTTCGATTCCAGGCCGGGCCTCCAATTTTTCCGTCTGTTTGACTACGTTGCTCCTGCGTTTTCTCCCCAGCAAGCCCCTCAGAGATCCATGAAACCTGCCAGCGCACCCGGCGCACGCCGTGTCCAAAACCTGCTCGGCCCCGGTTTTGCCGTGGTCGAATTCGCTGCCGGCACCCGCACCTCGGCGGAAGCCGCCGCCGCCATCGGTTGCGAGGTCGCGCAAATCGCCAAGTCGCTGGTGTTCCGCACCGCGAGCGGACAGGCGGTGCTCGTCGTCGCCTCCGGCGTCAACCGCGTGGACGAAAAGAAAGTCGGCGCTCTGCTTGGTGAGCGGATCGAGCGCGCAGACGCGGATTTCGTACGCAGCGCCACGGGCTATCCGATCGGCGGCGTTGCGCCGGTGGGGCTTGCCGGCGCACTTGCCGTATTCCTCGATGAGGATCTGAGGCGCTATGACACGCTTTGGGCGGCGGCGGGAACGCCAAATGCGGTGTTTCAATTGACAGCGGATAAGCTCGCGCAGATCACCCGCGGCCGCTTCGCCGACATTGCCAAACGCTGAAGCGTCCGGCGCCGCGGCGCGGATGTGTCAAATGACAAACGGAACGATTTGCCGGCCTTCGCGCTTCATTCGTTATTCCGCGCAAGGAGGAACGAATGACCGAAAACCGAGAGACCTACGACCTGATCGGCAGCGACAAGGTCGAGGGAACCAATGTGTACGATCCTGACGGCAACAAGATCGGCTCGATCGAGCGGGTGATGATCGGCAAGCGCTCCGGCAAGGTGGACTATGCCGTGCTGAGCTTCGGCGGCTTTATGGGCATCGGCGACGAGCATTATCCGCTGCCCTGGCCCTCGCTCAAATACAACACCGAGCTCGGCGGCTATCAGGTCGCAGTGACCGAGGACCAGCTCAAGGGTGCGCCGAAATACTCAAACGAAAACGAATGGGATTGGAACGATCCCGCCCGCGGCCGGAAGGTTTCGGATTACTACGGGACAGCCTGGGCGTATTGACGCAACGCAGCGGTATCGCTCTCGGCGATATCGCTGTCTCAGGCCGCTGCCAAACGGCGTCAGAGACGTGACGACAAAAACCCGGCGCGGATCGCGCCGGGTTTTCCGTTTGGACCTCGGCGCGTGCCTTACGTTCCGCGGACCGCGCCGGGCTGCTGGCCGGGTGCACCATCCGGTTGCGGTGGAAGATCGTGCGTTACGCTGCCGCGCGCCGGCGGCAATTCCATGCTGGGACGGTCCTTGTCCGGCGGCACCGGATCGACCAGCGGCCGGTCCTCATTGGGATGCGGCGCGGGCGGCTGTTCCACGGGAGAGGGTTTGCCGGGCACTTCGTCCGGCGGCTGCGGCGGGGTGACGGGTTGTTTTGCCATGCATGTCAACGCGCGTGAGCCGTCCAGGTTTCGCCATCACTGCGCCGCGCCGACCGTATCCGCCATCACCGCGCCGCGCGCACCGAGCGGCTTCGGCGTGCCGACAGTCGTGTCGCGGGCGGTCTGATGCTCGATCTGCGCATTGATCTCGGCGCCGAGCAGGACCGCGATCGAGGTCAGCCACAGCCACATCATCAGGCCGATGCCGGCGCCAAGCGAGCCATAAGTCGCGTTGTAGTCGGCGAAGTTCGACAGATACCAGGAGAACAGCGACGATCCCGCGATCCAGAGCAATGTCGCGACCACGGCGCCGACGCTGAGCCAGCGCCATTGCGCCGCGTTGCGGCTCGGGCCGAAGCGGTACAGGACCGCAAGCCCAAGCGCGATCACGATCATGATTGCGGGCCAGCGCAGCATGGCGATCGCCCATTCGCCGAAGCCCTGCAGCCCGATCCAGGCGAAGACCAGCGGCAGCACCACCACGGTGCCGATGGCCAGCAGAAGAACCACAAGTCCGCACAATGTCATGGCGAGCGAAATCAGGTTCAGCCGGACGAAGCTGCGCTTTTCGGTTTCGCCATAGATGACGTTGAGCGCGTCGATCATCGCCTTCATGCCGGCATTGGCGCTCCACAGCGCGATCAGAAGTCCGGTCATGAAAGCGACGCTGAGCCCGCCGCCGCTGCCCTGCGCGATACGCAGAATTTCGCCTTCGACGATGCCATAGGCGCCCTCCGGCATCAGCGCCGCGGCGAAGGCCAGATGCCGGCCGATGGTCGCGGCTTCCGCAAACAGCGCATAGGAGGAAACCAAAGCCGTGATGGCGGGAAAGAGAGCGAGCAACCCGTAAAAGACGACACCGGCAGCGACCGCCAGCAGCCGGTCGTCCTGGATGCCCGCATAGGTCCGCAGCGCGATGTCGCGCCATCCGGCGGCCGGAATGTCGGCCGGCGAGGCGGCGCTACGGCCGCGGCCGCTCTCTCGCGCGCGCGTGTGCTGAAGGGTTTGCGGATCGTTACCGGTCGGGGCCGTGATGGATGCTGCGGCGGGAGCGGCCGCGACACGGCCCTGCGCATCGAACGAGACGGCCCGGGCGTCCTTTGGCATGCGCGAGCGCGCGAACACCCCAAGCGCGGTCCCGATGGCCACCCCGCCGAGCCAGAGCGGCAGACTGAATGCTTTATTTTCCAGAGACTTGCGGGGCGGCATCGGGAATGGTCCGGACGGCGGCTGGCCTGGTCATGCTGCCAACGCAAATCTCCCCGTAAAGTTGCCCAAATCCGGCCCGGCAGGCTTCCCCCCTTCCCGATTCTGGTCTAGACACCACGCCGCGCGGGGCCCCATGCCTCGCCGAGGGGCCTCAAGGACGCGCGCAAAGCGCGCCCTTTTTTTATGCGCCTCAAGCCCTGCGCGCAGGTACCAGCGGAGCCGATGCCGAAACGAACCGACATCACATCGATCCTGATCATTGGCGCGGGCCCTATCGTCATCGGACAGGCCTGCGAGTTCGACTATTCCGGCACCCAGGCCTGCAAGGCCCTGAAGGAAGAGGGCTACCGGATCATCCTGGTGAATTCCAATCCGGCGACGATCATGACCGATCCGGATCTCGCCGACGCCACCTATATCGAGCCGATCACACCCGAAATCGTCGCCCGCATCATCGAGAAGGAGCGGCCGGATGCCCTGCTCCCGACCATGGGCGGGCAAACCGCGCTGAACTGCGCGCTGTCGCTGAAACGGATGGGCGTGCTCGACAAGTTCGGCGTGCAGATGATCGGCGCCACCGCCGAAGCCATCGACAAGGCCGAGGACCGCGAGCTGTTCCGCGAGGCGATGCACAAGATCGGGCTGGAGACGCCGCGTTCGGCGCTCGCCAACGCCTCGGTGATGAAACAGGCCGACCGCGACAGATACACCGCCGAAATCGCGGCCATCAAAGCGAAGGCTCTTCCCGCGGACGAGGAGAAGAAAGCGCTCGCCGCCTTTGAGACGAACTGGGCCGCAGGCGAAGCCGACCGCAAGAAGAAATATATCGAGCGCGGCCTGATCGAGGCGCTGGAAGCGCTGACCGTGATCGGGCTGCCCGCCATCATCCGGCCGTCCTTTACGCTGGCGGGCACCGGCGGCGGCATCGCTTACACACGCGAGGAATTTCTCGACATCATCGAGCGCGGCCTCGATGCGTCCCCGACCAACGAAGTGCTGATCGAGGAATCGGTGCTCGGCTGGAAAGAGTATGAAATGGAAGTCGTCCGCGACAAGGCGGACAATTGCATCATCGTGTGCTCCATCGAAAACGTCGATCCGATGGGCGTGCACACCGGCGATTCGATCACGGTGGCGCCGGCCCTGACGCTGACCGACAAGGAATATCAGATCATGCGCGACGCATCGCTGGCGGTGCTGCGCGAGATCGGTGTGGAGACCGGCGGATCCAATGTGCAATTCGCCGTCAATCCGGCGGATGGACGGCTGGTCGTCATTGAGATGAATCCGCGGGTGTCGCGATCGTCGGCGCTGGCTTCGAAGGCCACCGGCTTTCCGATCGCCAAGGTCGCGGCGAAACTCGCGGTCGGCTATACCCTGGACGAAATCAAGAACGACATCACCGGCGGCGCGACGCCGGCCTCGTTCGAGCCGACCATCGATTATGTCGTCACCAAGATTCCGCGCTTTGCCTTCGAGAAATTCCAGGGCGCCTCGCCGGTCCTGACCACGTCGATGAAATCGGTCGGCGAAGCCATGGCGATCGGCCGCACTTTCCAGGAATCGCTGCAGAAGGCGCTGCGCTCGCTGGAAACCGGACTGACCGGGCTCGACGACATCGAGATCAAGGGCGTTAACGAAGGCGACGACAAGAACGCGATCCGCGCCGCGCTTGGCACGCCGACGCCGGACCGCCTGCTCTATGTCGCGCAGGCGATGCGGCTCGGCCAGGATGACGACACCATCCACCAGAGCTGCAAGATCGATCCGTGGTTCCTGTCGCAGATCCGCGGCATCGTGGAGACGGAAGCGCAGATCAAGGCGAAAGGCTTGCCGTCGACGCCGGGCGCGCTGCGCAAGCTAAAGGCGATGGGCTTTTCCGACGCGCGGCTTGCCAGGCTGACCGGGCTTTCCGCGGCGGAGGTGACGGCAAAGCGCCATGCGCTCGGCGTGCGCCCGGTATTCAAGCGCATCGACACCTGCGCGGCGGAATTCGCGTCCCCTACCGCCTACATGTACTCGACCTACGAAGCGCCCTTTGCCGGCGCACCGGTAAACGAGGCCCGTCCCTCCGACCGCAAGAAGGTGGTGATCCTCGGCGGCGGCCCGAACCGGATCGGCCAGGGCATCGAGTTCGACTATTGCTGCTGCCACGCCTGCTTCGCGCTGAAGGATGCGGGCTACGAAACCATCATGGTCAATTGCAATCCGGAAACGGTGTCGACCGACTACGACACATCGGATCGCCTTTATTTCGAGCCGCTGACCGCAGAGGATGTGCTCGAAATCATCGACATCGAGCGTTCGCGCGGCGCGCTGCACGGCGTCATCGTGCAGTTCGGGGGACAGACCCCGCTCAAGCTCGCCGAGGCTCTGGAGAAGGCGAATGTGCCGATCCTTGGCACATCGCCCGACATGATCGACCTTGCGGAAGACCGCGACCGCTTCAAGAAGCTGCTCGACAAACTCGGGCTCAAGCAGCCGGAAAACGCCATCGCGACCTCGCCGGAAGAGGCACGCAAGATCGCCGGCGAGATCGGATTCCCGATCGTGATCCGTCCGTCCTATGTGCTGGGCGGCCGCGCCATGGAAATCGTCCACGACGCCCATCAGCTCGACCGCTATCTGACGCGGCTGATCGGCGATCTCGACCGGCCCTCGGAACTCGTGGTGTCGGCGAAACGCCCGCTGCTGCTCGACCGCTACCTTTCGGACGCGACGGAAGTCGATGTCGATTGCCTCGCCGACGGCACGAACACCTTCATCGCCGGCATCATGGAGCATATCGAGGAAGCCGGCGTGCATTCGGGCGATTCGGCCTGCGCGCTGCCGCCGCATTCGCTGGATGCCGACACGATCGCCGAACTGGAGCGGCAGACCCGCGCACTGGCGCTGGCGCTCGAGGTCGGCGGCCTGATGAACGTGCAATACGCCATCAAGGATCGCGAGATCTACGTGCTGGAGGTCAACCCGCGGGCCTCGCGCACGGTGCCCTTTGTCGCCAAGGTGATCGGTCTCCCGGTCGCCAAGATTGCGGCGCGGGTGATGGCCGGCGAGAGCCTTTCGAGCTTCAAGCTCAGCCCGCCCCGCATCCGGCATACCGGAGTCAAGGAGGCGGTCTTCCCGTTCGCCCGCTTCCCCGGCGTCGATACGGTGCTCGGCCCGGAGATGAAATCGACCGGCGAGGTGATGGGCATCGACAAGAGCTACGACATCGCTTTCGCCAAGTCCCAGCTCGGCGGCGGCACGCGGGTGCCGCGGTCCGGGACCGTGTTCGTGTCGGTCCGCGATTCCGACAAGCCGCGGATTCTGGAGGCGTTAAGAACGCTGTCGGAGCTCGGTTTCCGCATCATCGCGACGTCCGGGACCAAGCGCTATCTGGACGAGAAAGGGGTTCCATCCGCCAAGATCAACAAGGTCCTGGAGGGCCGGCCGCATATCGTTGACGCGATCAAGAACGGCGAGGTCCAGCTGGTCTTCAATACCACCGAGGGGGCCCAGGCCCTGGCGGATTCGCGGTCGCTGCGGACGGCTGCCCT
>NZ_JBKBVB010000140.1:0-10537 GCF_046289595.1 Pseudorhodoplanes sp. | reverse complement strand
GAGGTGGCGGCAGAGGATCACACCGTCATCAAGAACCGCTATAGCGCATTCATTGCGGGATCCTCCCAGCTCGAACGGCTGCTGCGCAGCCTGGGCATCGACACCGTCCTGATCGCCGGCACAAAGACCAATGTGTGCTGCGAATCGACCGCCCGCGACGCCATGATGCTCGACTTCAAGACCGTCATGGTGTCCGATTGCTGCGCGGCCCTGTCCGACGAGGAGCATCGCGCGGCGCTGGAAAATGTTTTCCAGCAATTCGGCGACGTCCTGACGGCGGCGGAGACACTCAAGAAGCTGACGGCGTCCGGAACCACATGACCGAGCTCTCGCAACTGATCGATGCCGTCCGGGAACATGGGCCGGTGGTCTATGCTTTCATCTTCGCCTATGCCGCCTCGCATGCGCTGCTGATGGCCCTGTTCGCCGGATACGCGGTCCAGCTCGGCGTCCTCGATCTCAAGCTGACGATGGCCTATTGCTTTGCCGGCAGCTTCGCGGGCGACGTATTCCGCTTCTGGCTGGCGCGCCGCTACGGCGACCGCGTATTGGCACGGTGGCCGCGGGTGGAGAAAGGCGCGGTCACCGTCAAGAAACTGGTCGACCGCCACGCTCTGTGGCTGCCGATGATCCATCGCTATCCGTATGGCATCCGCGGCCTTGGCGCGTTCGCCTTCGGCCTGTCGCAAATGACCTGGGGTCTGTTTCTGGTGCTCAACCTGGTTGCCGCGGCCTTGTGGGCGGTGTCGATGGTGGCTGTCGGGTATGCATTCGGCGCGGTCTCCGACAAGGTGCTGGGCGATGCCGTGTCCGGACTGAGTGTCGCATCGCTTATCGTGTTCCTCGCGATCTCCTGGGTGCTGAGCCGCAAGCTTGAAAGCGCGATCGCGGCCGACGCAAAACGCAATCCCTGAGCAAGGCACCAGCGGCCATTTGCCTGACAGGCTCTATACGACCGACGGATTTTGCAGACTTTTGGGCTGAAAGCGCAACAGCGCGAGATGCTTCATCCGCACCAGCAGCGTCCGGTAATTGTCGCCGAGCGGCGACAATTCGCTGGTGGTGCCAGGCGGATCGGATTGCGGATAGAGCGCGGCGATCGCAGCCCAGAAATCGGCGCGCTGAAACGGCCTCAGCTCGCGAAGCCGGAGATTGGCGACGTTGCCGCGCACATTGAAGATGTCGCGCGCGGTATCGTTGATAAGAACGACCCAGCCGTCGTCCAGCGCGGCGTCCGGGGTATAAATCGGATAAATGGTCAGCATCGGCACCGGCGAATGCCTGAAGACGTATTCGTAGACCTCGGCCTGATGACACATCACCTCCGAATAGCAGACGAGAATGGCCGCGCTCGGCCCTGCCGGCAGCGGCAGCACGAGCCGTTCCCACAACAGCACCCTGTCGTCGAGGGGAGAGGTAAAGCGCACATAGACCGGCGCGCCGAAACGCAGCGTTGCCGAATAGACCTGATGCAGATCGTGCGCGACCTGGTCGCCAATCGAGGACAGAAGTCGGCCGGTGAAGTCCTTGCCGGTCGCCTGACGCAGCTTCTCTCCGAAATGCATGTAGAGAAAGTCGTCGCCCAGCGCGACCATGTAGACCGAATGTGCAGGAATGTCGTAGCTGCCTTCGGTCAGAAGCTTCACATCCAGCTTGCCGGCCGCATTGAGAGCGCTCCATTTCGACAGCAGGAAGCGGATGGCCTGTGACGTGGTCGCGCCCTGGATGGCGGAGCCGTGAGACAGTTCGAGGGCCATCGTCCGATCGCCGTCCGGTTAGGTGCGGCGCTTTGCCGATGCACGCACTACGCGATTGCGCAGCGATTCTCTGATAAAGTCCAGTGCGAGGCTGTGGGAAAGCTGCATGCCGGATGCGTCAGCCCCCGGGACGTGCAAAGGCCGCCCCCCGTTGGGAGCGGCCCTTCTCATTCGATCCAGATCAGCTCAGCCCGCCGAACAGCCAGATCACCAGAATGATCGGCAACGGAATGCCAAGCAGCCACAGCAGGAGCCCGCGGCCCATATCCAGCCTCCATGGTTTGGATTATCGGAGTGAAAACGCCGGATCGTGATCCTGGTTCCGCTCGCCCGTGGGCTCGCAGGCGGCCGATTTTGAGACGATTTGCGGGAGATCAAGGCTCACCTGCCGGGAAATAGGGCCAACCATGGCTCGACAACCACTATTGAAGGCTTCTAAAACCATATTCGGTTGAACGGCCCGGACGGCCGGCGCGACGAAGCTGGAGCGGTCCGGCACGGGAATTCCTATCGCTATGAATTACAAGGCTTTTTTCGATAGCGCCCTGAACCGCCTGCATGAGGAAATGCGCTATCGGGTGTTTGCGGACCTGGAGCGGATCGCCGGCCGGTTCCCGCAGACCATCTGGCATTCCCCGGACGGCCCCCGGCAGATCATCGTGTGGTGCTCCAACGATTATCTCGGCATGGGGCAGCATCCGAAGGTGATCGGCGCCATGGTCGAGACCGCGACCCGCATGGGCACCGGCGCCGGCGGCACCCGCAACATCTCCGGCACCAATCATCCGCTGGTCGAGCTCGAGGCCGAACTCGCCGACCTGCATGGCAAGGAAGCGGCGCTGATCTTCACCTCCGGCTATGTCTCAAACCAGGCCGGCATCTCGACGCTGGCCAAGCTCATTCCGAATGTCCTTATCCTGTCGGATTCCTACAACCACAATTCGATGATCGAGGGCGTGCGGCAATCCGGCTGCGAGAAGAAGATTTTCCGCCACAACGATCTCGCCCATCTCGAAGAGCTGCTGATCGAGGCCGGGCCGAACCGGCCAAAGCTGATCCTGTTCGAGAGCATCTATTCGATGGATGCCGACATCGCCCCGATCGCCGCAATCTGCGATCTCGCCGAAAAATACGGCGCGATGACCTATATCGACGAGGTGCATGCGGTCGGCATGTACGGCAAGCGCGGCGCAGGCGTCTGCGAGCGCGACGGCGTGATGCATCGTCTCGATGTGATCGAAGGCACGCTCGGCAAGGCGTTCGGCTGCTTCGGCGGCTATATCGCCGCGAGCCACGCGGTCTGCGACGCAATCCGCTCCTATGCGCCGGGCTTTATCTTCACCACCGCACTGCCGCCGGCGGTCTGCGCCGCCGCGGCCGCCTCGATCCGGCATCTCAAGACCTCGCAATGGGAGCGCGACCGGCATCAGGAACGCGTTGCCCGGGTCAAGGCAGTGCTGACCGCATCAGGCCTGCCGGTGATGCCGAGCGAGACGCATATCGTTCCGATCGCGGTCGGCGATCCTGAGAAATGCAAGGCGGCAAGCGACATGCTGCTGGCCGACCACGGCATCTATATCCAGCCGATCAATTATCCGACCGTGCCGAAGGGCACCGAGCGGCTGCGGGTGACGCCCTCCCCCTATCACGACGACAAGATGATCGATGCGCTGGCCCATGCGCTGGTCGACGTGTGGGAGCGGCTCGGCCTGACGCTGAACCGCTCGCTCGCGGCGGAATAAGCGTTCGCCCCGGCTAATCCTCCTGCACCGGCCGCTTCTCCGGCAGCTTCGGCGGCGGAGGCGGCGGGGTCTGTCCATAGATCCGCACGAACAGCGGCAGCGACAACGAAATCAGCATGAAGCGCGCCACGTGATGGGCGCCGACGAAAATCGGGTCGAGATGCAGCGCCAGCGCCAGGATCATCATGGCGTCGAGCGCACCGGGCGCATAGGACACGACGATATCGGCCAGGTTCAGATCGAGCGTATAGGCCGCGGTTGCGGCGAACATCGACACGATCGCGACCGACACCGAAAACGAGCCAAGCGCAGCCCACAGATGGCGCAGCAGCAGCCGCAATTCGGTATTGGCGAAACGCGCGCCGGTGATCGATCCCAGCGCCACCATCACCGCGCCCACCACCCACCACGGCAGCACCGCATGAATGAGGCCCGAGCCGTGCAGGACGGCGGAGGCGAGCATTGCACCGAAGATCAGTCCCCCGGGAAAGCGCACGTAATGCGCGAGGATGGCGGCGGCGCCGGACAGGACGACCAGCAGCGCGATCTCCAGAACCGAATCCGCCACCCCCGGACTGCGCAGTTCCGGTGCTGACGGGATCAGACCGAAGATCGCAAGCCCGACCGGCAGACAGGCGGTCAGGATCACCACGCGGATGGTCTGCACGATCGCAATTCCGCGCAGATCGGAATGGTATTGCGTGGCATAGGCCATGACCTGCGACAGCGCGCCGGGGGCCGAGCCGAACAGCCCCGACAGCATGTCCCAGCCATGGACTTTCTTCAGATACAGCGCGCTGCCGAACATCGCGCAGGTCATCGCCACGCAGAGCAGCACCACGCTGATCGGCCAGGTGGCAACGCCACGCAGCGTTTCGGGAGTCACCGCGCCGCCGAGCGAGATGCCGATCAGGACAAAGGTCACCCGCGACAGCGGCGCCGGCACGGCCATCGGCCGGCCTGCCAATGCCGCCACCGCGACCGCAATCATGGCGCCGGACAGCCAGCCGGCCGGAATCCCTGCAACCGTCAGAATCGCGCCACCGATGGCCCCGACCAGCAGTGTTTCGCCGAGATTCAGAAGGGTTTGACGGGAGGGACGAGGCATAGCACCCGTTATGGCCAATCCGCCCGCTCTATCAAGCCGAGCGCCGCAACCCCGCCATGCCGCACCGTCACGCTGCATCGTCAAGCTGCGAAGCGGGCGCGGGAACGCAAAACCGCCATCCGTTTTTGCCGCCCGGCCGCTGATTGCCCTGCCCGCGGGCCTGTGTGTATGGTCGCGGCCCTTTTTGCCGGATTCTCTATGGCCCGTGACCAAATCGACATGACGCCGGTCGAGCGCCGCGACGAACTCGTTGCGTGGTTCGAAGCGGGCTGCAAGCCGAAGACCCAATGGCGGATCGGCACCGAGCACGAGAAATTCCCGTTCACGGTGCAGCGTCACGATCCCGTGCCCTATGACGGCCCGCGCGGCATCCGCGCGCTGCTGGACGGCATGCAGCTCCTGCTCGGCTGGGAGCCGATCATGGAGAAGGACAACATCATCGGGCTTTACGACGTCACCGGCGGCGGCGCCATCTCGCTCGAACCGGGCGGTCAGTTCGAATTGTCGGGCGCGCCGCTCGAGACCGTGCACCAGACCTGCACCGAATTGATGGCGCATCTGGCGCAGGTACGGGAAGTTGCCCGTCCGCTCGGCATCGGCTTTCTTGGCCTTGGCATGAACCCGAAATGGACCCGGAGCGAAATTCCGGTGATGCCGAAGGGCCGCTACCGCATCATGACGCGATACATGCCGAAGGTCGGCAATCTCGGCCTCGACATGATGTACCGGACCTGCACGGTGCAGACCAATCTCGACTTCTCATCCGAAGCCGACATGGTGAAAAAGCTGCGCGTCTCGCTTGCGCTGCAGCCGGTGGCGACCGCCCTGTTCGCAAACTCGCCCTTCACCGAGGGGAAGCCCAACGGCTATCTCTCCTTCCGCTCGCAGGTCTGGCGCGACACCGATCCCGACCGGTCCGGCATGCTGCCCTGGGCGTTCGAGGACGGCATGGGTTTCGAGCGCTGGGTCGATTACGCGCTCGATGTGCCGATGTATTTCGTCAAGCGCGGCGACGATTACATCGACGTGTCGGGGCTGTCATTCCGCGATCTCTTTGCCGGCAAGCTGAAGCAACTGCCCGGCGAGCGCGCCACTATCTCGGACTGGGCAAACCACATCTCCACGATCTTTCCCGAGGTCCGGCTGAAGCGTTACCTCGAAATGCGCGGCGCCGATGGAGGACCGTGGCGCCGTCTGCCGTCGCTGCCCGCCTTCTGGGTCGGCATTCTCTATGACAATGCATCGCTTGACGCTGCCTGGGACATCGTGAAGAGCTGGACCGCCGAAGAGCGCCAGAAGTTGCGCGACGATGTGCCGAAGCAGGGCTTCGCCGCGACCATCCGCAATCGCTCGATGCTGTCGCTTGCGGAGGAAACGCTGAAGCTTGCGCGTGAAGGTCTGTCCCGGCGACGCCGTCTCAATGCCGGCGGCGAAGACGAGACGAAATACCTCGAACCGCTGGAAGACCTCGTGTCGCGAGGCACGACACCCGCCGAGGAATTGCTCGCGAAATATCACGGCGCCTGGGGCGGCTCGGTGGAGCCGGTATTCAGCGAATATGCGTATTGAGGCCATCCTCCTCACCGCTCATTCCCGTGAAAGCGGGAATCCGGTTTTTCTTTCCTGCGTCCCCGCCTTCGCAGGCACGAGCGGGTGACAAAGAGCGATGGCCAAGGCCACCCCCGCGACCGCCGCGCTTGAAAAGGCCGGTATCGCCTTCACGCTCCGCACATACGACTACGATCCGAATGCCGCCAAGATCGGCCTGCAGGCGGCGCAAGCGCTCGGCATTGCGCCGGAACGCGTTCTCAAAACCCTGATGGCCAGAGCGGGCAACGCTGTTGTCTGCGTGCTCGCACCATCCGACAAGGAAGTCAGCCTGAAGCGGCTCGCATCCGCAGCCGGTGCGAAGGACGCAGCGATGCTGCCGCCGGCCGAGGCCGAGCGCGTCACCGGCTATCACGTCGGCGGGATTTCTCCGCTCGGACAAAAGAAGAAGAGCCGGGCTTACATCGAGCGCACCGCGCTCGCGCATCCGACCGTTCTCGTCAATGGCGGACGGCGCGGTCTGCAGATCGAACTATCGCCCGGCGATCTTGTGCGCGCGATCGGCGCGAAGGCAGCCGATCTGTGCTGATCCGCTCAAAACTCACGGCATTCGATTTTGCCCTGTATGCCGTCGTTGTGTTGGCCTGGGGCCTGGCCTGGATCGGCATTCATTTTCAGGTCGGTGTGGTGGCGCCCGCCGTATCGATCTTCTGGCGCTTTCTCCTTGCCGGACTGGTCATGCTGGCCATCGCGGCGTTTCGCGGCGACCGGCTGCGCTACAGCCTCGCGGATCATGCGGCCTTCGCGCTGCTCGGGCTCTTGCTGTTCTCGATCAACTTCCTTTTATTTTATCATGCGGCCGAGACGCTGCCGTCCGGGCTTCTGTCGATCGTGTTCTCGCTGGCGTCCTTCATCAATGTCTGGCTCGGCGCATTATTTCTGAACATGCCGGTCGATCGCCGGGTCGTTGCAGGCGGTCTCCTCGGCACCGCCGGCATGGCGGCATTGTTCTATCCGCAATTTGCCGGCAGTCCGGTCCCGCACGGTGCGCTGATCGCGCTTTGCCTGTGTGTGCTCGGCACGTTCGCCTTTTGCTTCGCCAATATCCTGTCGGCTCGCCTGTCCGTGCGGAAGTATCCGGTCTTCGCATCGAGCGGCTACGGCATGCTCTATGGCAGCGCGAGTCTTGCGCTCTATGCGCTGTTGCGGGGCTACGAATTCACCGTGGAATGGACGCTGCCCTATCTCGGCGGGCTGATCTATCTGGCGTTGATCGCCTCGGTGCTGGCGTTCACCTGCTACCTGACCCTGCTCGGCCGGATCGGGGCGGATCGCGCCGCCTATGTCACGGTGCTCGGTCCCATCGTCGCGCTTGCGGTCTCGACATGGGTCGAGAATTTCCAGTGGACCGCCATTGCGGCAGCAGGGCTCGCCGCGGTGATCGCGGGCAATGTGCTGGTGCTGAAGCCGCGCAAGACGCGATAGTCACTCCGCCGCGCGCGCGGCATCCGACAGATTGTCGAGCGAGGAAATAATGTGCTCGGCGAGCGCCTCGGCCAGCGCCGAGCTTTCATGCGGATTGCGGGCAAGGCCGATGCGGCAATAGGGCAATTCGGGAAAGCCGTCGGCCGGCGTCAGCACCCGCATGCCCGGACGCAGCGTCGATTCCGGCACGACCGATACCGCAAGCCCGGCCAGCACCGCCGCGACATAGGCGCCGGCATTCGAGCTCGTATAGATCACCCGGTGCGGCCGGCCGATCTGCTCAAGGCATTCCAGCGCGATGCGCCGCCATGCGCAGCTTTGCTTGCCGAGCGCCAGCGGCAGCGGATTTTCCGTATGCGTGGTGTGACGGACGGATGTTACCCAAAGCAGCCGCTCCTGCCGGAACGGCTCGCCGCGCTGGCTTTCCGTGGTTGTGATGATCGCAAGATCGAGGTCGTTGGCATCGATCCGCCGCAGCAAGTCGACCGACGGCTCGCACAGAACGGTCAATTCGACGCCCGGATAGGCGCGCGAGAACCGCGCCATGATCTCGGGGAGATAGCGGTCGGCATAATCGTCCGGCACGCCGAGCCGCACCCGGCCGGTCAGTTCGGCACCGGAAAACGCGGCCAGCGCTTCAAGGTTGAGCTTCACGATGCGGCGCGCATAGTCGAGCAGGCGCTCGCCGTCCTCGGTCAGCTTTGACGCCCGCCCGTCGCGCGCAAAGATCGGCTTGTTGAGCCGCTCCTCCAGCCGCTTCATCTGCATGGAGACGGCGGATTGGGTCTTGTGCACCACGTCCGCCGCCTTGGTGAAGCTGCCAGTCTCGGCAATGGCGATGAAGGTCCGGAGCTGGTCGATATCGATCAAAGCGGTCATCGGCGCGGCACGGGACTGCGGCCCGCCCTCAATTATCATCGATTGTGATGCGTGAGATTATAAACATTCGTTTCACTTATCAATGGGCCGGTGGCATATCCATCTCGCTCAAGTCAGTCGAGCCAGAAATCGGGTCGCGCAGGGGTCTCCTTGCCGCGAAACGGGTTCGGCCGCCCGATGCGGGCCGAAAGGAGCCGTCCGATGTCCGCCACTGTCAGCTTTCGATCCATCCCGCGCCGGCGGCGGGAGCCCGCCTTTGTGCGATCCGTCATCGCGATTGCACTGAATGGGATGCGCAGCTTTGCACGGCTTCTGAAAAATCGCCGCCGCGCCCGCATGCTGGCCGCGATGGACGACCGGATGCTGGCCGATATCGGCCTGAACCGCAGCGACCTGCGCGATGCCTATGCCCAGCCGCTGTGGCGCGATCCGACCGACGTTCTGGCCGACCGGGCGCGCGCCAGGCGGGGCAGCCGCAGCAGAATTGCCGATGCACCGGTGATGGCACCCGGCCTCGTCCCCGACGACGGCTTCTGCCAGCCGCGGACCGACCGTAACGCGCGCCATACGATCTGATCCTGCTCGACCGGCGCTGCCCAGCCGGTCGGCCGATCCGCGACAGCGTGTGTCCCCTCGCACCGCGCGGATCAAGCGCCCGCCCGGCCCTCCCGGACGGGCGCTTTATTGTGGCGCGGCACCGAACGGCTGATTCAGCGCTTTCTGCGTGAGGCCGCGGCGGTCCTTGACCACGCCGATCGGCACGCCAAATCGCGTGATGGTCGCGATCACCCGCCCGTCGACCAGCCGGTCGCAATTCATCTGCGTCGGCGCAATGAAGAAGTCTGCTTCGAGCCATCCGGGCTGTGCCTGCAGACGCCTGTCGGCATAATTGTCAAAGGCGAATTTTTCGCCGCAAACGCCGACGCTGTAGGTGTGCTGCGAGCTATTCTTGTCCAAACCGAGATAGTCGTGCAGCGCGCGCACGGCCTCCGGCATCATGTTGACCCAGTAATCCATTTCGTAACGGCGCGCGGCGCCCTCAAGGCCGCCGACCAGCGAATTGTAGAACAGGTATTCGTAAGGATGCAGCCGCACGAGCACGCCGGCATTCCAGCCAAGGGCGAGCGCCAGCGCCGCCGCTCCGCCGGCCGCGAGCCAGCGCCGCGGCGACAGCGCATCGAGAACGGCGTCGAAGCCGATACCGGCGAGAACGGCGAATGGCGGCAGCACGAACAGGAAATGCCGCATCCCGGTGAAAGCCGGCCCCTCGGTCAGCGCTTCGCAAAGGACCGGAAACAGCGCGACAAAGGCGATAAACCCGACCTCAAGATGGCGCCGCGTCAGTTTGCTCCAGCCGCCATGGACGAGCGCCAGGATCGATGTCACGATCGCGCAGAGCGCACCGGCATAGACAATCAGCGGCACCTTGATCGCGAGATAGAACGGCACGTACCACCATGGCACGTCGGCCATGCGATAGATCTCGCCGGCCACAATGGTGCGGATCTCGTAATGGAAATGCGCGAACGAAAAGAGTGCGCGCAGCGGATTGAGCGGCGCAAGCGAGGCCCATGGCCATGCCGCGATCATGATGAGATAGCCGAGCAGCAGGGCCGGTGCGATCCGCAGCGCCGATTTCGTCGCGAAGGCCGCGGTCCCTGCGAATGCGAGAGGACGCGGCGCCGACAAAAGCACCATCAGTCCGGCATAACCGACGAGCAACAGCCCGAGCGCCCGCAAGCCGGTGGCCGCGCCCAGCATCAGGCCGAAACCGAGAAGATCCGTCCAGCGCGGCGACGGCAATGCGCGCCCGATGCGCAGGATGAAAAATACCGCCCAGATCATCGCTGCGGCGAACGGCACATCCTTGGTATGGTTGAACATGCCGCCGAAATACGGACCGCAGACCGCAAGCGCACAGAGCGCGATCAGGCCGGCACGCGGACCGGCCCCCATTTCCTGCTGCGATCCTTGAAGGAGCTGCACATCACCTTTGAACCCAGAAAGCGCTGATCATG
>NZ_JBKBVB010000139.1:0-10602 GCF_046289595.1 Pseudorhodoplanes sp. | reverse complement strand
CATCGAGCGCTTCTACAATCCGAAGCGCAGGCACTCGACCATCGGCTATCTGAGCCCTATGGAGTTCGAACGGAAGGCCGGATTAGCTTAGGTGCGTGTCAACGAAACCGGGTGCAGGCCATCCCTAGGTAAACCGTGATTTCCGCAGTCAGCGGCAATTCTTCAACAAAAATCCAGATATTGATAAGTTCAGATTGCAGGCTCTCGATCACACGGCGAGGCGCAAGAAAGTCCATTATAGCTATAATGATTAGGAGGATTACGAGCGCGTCTGTCATTTGAGTCAAACATAAGTAGTAACGGAAGTAGCTCAATCAAACTGGGTCAAGAGCCTGGAGCAGGCGTATGGGTGGTTGTTCCGAGGCTGATATGCCGCGACGAGGGCGGGTCGTAAGACGGCTTGTTTCTCGCGACGCCTGCAAGCTCCGCCATGACAGGTGCTTCCCCAAAAAAGAGAATCCTAAAACCCCTCCATCGCCATCTCCATCACACTCCCCGCACCCGCCTCGATCCGCTTCAACTGCGCCGCGGTTTCCGGCAGCATCTTCTCCGCGAAAAACAGTCCCACGATCAGCTTGTTCTTCAGCGCCTGCGCATCGAGTCTGCCGCGGCCTGCATCCGCGCCCGCGTCACCCGCCGCAAGCTTCTCGTTCACCGCCAGCGCAATGCGGCCCCACATCAGCCCGAGCGCGACAAGCCCGAACATGTGCATGTAATCGACAGCGCCCGCCCCCGCATTGTCCGGGTTCTTCATCGCATTGTTCATGAACCACATGGTGGCCTGCTGCAGGTGGCCGAGCGAGACGTTGAGCGGCTCGACATAGGGCTTCATCGCGTCGCTCGCCTTGTGCGCATTGATAAAGCCCTGCACCTCGGCGAAGAATGCCATCGCCGCGCGGCCGCCGTCCTTCGGCAGCTTGCGGCCGACGAGGTCCAGCGCCTGGATGCCGTTCGCGCCCTCGTAGATCATCGGGATGCGCGCATCGCGCACGAACTGCTCCATCCCCCATTCGGAAATGTAGCCGTGGCCGCCGAACATCTGCTGCGCATTCACGGTGTTGGAAAAGCCTAAGTCGGTCAGCACGCCTTTCACCACAGGCGTGAGCAGGCCCATCATGTCGTCGGCATGCTGGCGTTCCTTCGCATCCTGCGAGCGGTGCGAGAGATCGCCATAGAGCGCTGTCTGGATCACGAGCGCGCGCGCCGCCTCGTTGAAGGCGCGGATGGAGAGCAGCGTGCGCCGCACGTCGGGATGCACGATGATCGGATCGGCCGGCTTGTCGGGGAATTTCGGCCCGGTCAGCGCGCGGCCCTGCAGCCGCTCTTTCGCGTAGATCACCGCATTCTGATACGCGACCTCGGACAGCGCGAGCCCCTGCACGCCGACGCCGAGCCGGGCCTCGTTCATCATCACGAACATCGCGTTGAGCCCGCGATTTTCCGCGCCGATCAGATAGCCGGTGGCATTGTCGTAATTCATCACGCAGGTGGCGTTGCCGTGGATGCCCATCTTGTGCTCGATCGAGCCGCAGGACACGCCATTCTTCTGGCCGAGCGTGCCGTCGTCGTTGACCATGATCTTCGGCACGATGAACAGCGAGATGCCGCGGGTGCCTTCCGGTGCGCCTTCGATGCGCGCGAGCACGAGATGGATGATGTTCTCGGTGAGATCCTGCTCGCCGCCGGAAATGAAGATCTTGGTGCCCGAGATCTTGTAAGAGCCGTCCGGCTGTTTCACCGCCTTGGTGCGCAGGAGCCCTAAGTCCGTGCCGCAATGCGGCTCGGTGAGGTTCATGGTGCCGGCCCACACGCCTTCCACCATCTTCGGCAGGAATTTCTTTTTCAGGCCGTCATTGGCATGGGTGAGGATCGCCGCCACCGCGCCCTGCACCAGGCCCGAATACATCGAGAAGGCGAGATTGGCGGAGGCCAGGAACTCGTTGATGATCACGGTCAGCGTGCCGGGCAGGCCCTGGCCGCCATATTCGGTGGGTGCGGAGAGTCCGATCCAGCCGCCGGCGACCAGCCGGTCGTAGGCTTCCTTGAATCCCGCAGGCGTGGTGACGCGGCCGTCGGGGTGGCGCGTACACCCCTCGATATCGCCCACCCGGTTGAGCGGCGTCAGCACCTCGGAGCAGAGCTTGCCGGCTTCCACCAGCATGGCCTCGACCACGTCCGGCGTCGCGTCGGCAAATCCCGGAAGGTTGGCGTGGCGCTCGATGTGGAACACATCGTTGAGCAGGAACATCACATCGTCTGTGGGCGCGTTATAGACCGGCATCGCTTTCCCCAGTGGTTCGGGCCCGAATCGGCGGCCGCCTTACGCTATTGGGTTTCGGGCGGGCGCGCGACGCCAACAAATTCTTAAGAAACGCCAGCAATTAACGGCTTATTTACCGTGACGCGAAAAAGTCTCCGGACGGGGACGGACCGCCTTTTCAAAGACCCCACCTTTTCAGGATGGCGGCACCGAAGGCGCGAAATCCGGTCGGCGAGCGGGTCACTCAGATGAACGAACGCGTACAGATGACTGAACATGGTGCGCGGCCGGACGAGCCCGCACCCGCGTCCACGCCCAATCCCCATTACTTCCCGCCGGCGAGCTATGGCGCCGCGCCGCAGGGCTATGGGCCGATACCGCCGGCGCCGCCGCGCGGCTATCCGCAACCGCCTTATCCGGCGCCGGTCCATCACCCGCATGGCGCGTCCCAGCCCGCAGCGTACCCCTATCCGTATCCGCATGGCCCGGTCATGCCGCCCTTTGCGGCACCCTATGCGCCGCAGCCTCAGCTTCAGGCGCCGCACTATTACCAGGCTGCGCCGCACGGCCATGGCTACGCGCCGCCCCCCTATCCGGCGCAGCCCGCGCCCGAACCGGCCACAATGGAGGATGCGGTGGCGCAGATCGCGGCGCGGATGCGCTCGCTCGATGCCGATCCGGCCGAGGCTTATGCATCGTCGATCCCGCAACATCTCTATCAGCAGCCGGCCGCGCCGCCGCTCGCCCCCGCCTATCCGCCGGCGCCGTCCTCCGTCGCCGATGCCCCCTCCGCGGCGCCCGCGCAAAGTATCGACCTGTCGGGACTGGAGTCGCAAATCCGCAACCTGACGGCGCAGATCGAGACCCTGCGGCATCAGCCGGCGCCCGACTTCTCCGGCATTCTGCGCGAGTTGCGCGCCGACCTGTCCGATATTTCGCAGCGGCTGGTCGAGGCGATGCCGCGCCAGGCGATCGAGGCGCTGGACGCAGAAGTGCGAAAGCTTGCCGAGCGCATCGACATCAGCCGCGCCGCCGGGGTCGATCCCGATGCCATTGCCGGGATGGAGCGTTCGCTCGGGGAAGTGCGCGACGCGATCCGCAGCCTCAAGCCCGCGGAGAGCCTTGCCGGATTCGAGCAGGCGATCCGCAATCTCACGGAGCGGATCGACCAATCGGCCGGCGCCTTTCAGGATCCGGCCTCGCTGCAGCAGCTGGAAACCTCGATCGCGGCGCTGCGCGGCATCGTCGCCAATGTCGCCTCCAACGATACGCTCGCCGGGCTGTCGGAGGAGATCCGGGGCCTGTCGGCGCGGGTTGATCAGGTCGCGGCGACGCGCGGCCTCGATGCCGACATGCTGCAATCGCTCGAACAGCGGATCGCAAGTCTGCCCGTCCTTGGCGCGATCGAACGCGGCTTTGCCGATCTCAAGGCGCGGCTGGATTCGTTTCACATCGCCGCGCCGCAGCCGGCGATCAACCCGGGGCCCGCGGTCGATCATCTCAAGCGCGATCTGGTCCGCACCCAGGATTCGCTCGAAGCCGTGCATTCGACCCTCGGACATCTGGTCGACCGGCTGGCGATGATCGAAAGCGGCATTCGCGAAGCGCGTTTTGCGGCGGATGTGCCGCCCGCGAAGCCGCGCGTGCCGGAGCCTGCCCCGTTGCCGCCATCCGCGCCGGAACTGCCGCTCCAGCCACCGATGCCGGTGCCGGCGGCCGAATTGCATCTGTCCGAAAGCGACATCGTGCATCGGCCGCGGCAGGGCTCGGGGCAGACCGGCGAAACGTTCGGCGCGTCTGGGCCAAAGCCAAAGCCGGGACCGCAGCCGGAGCCGCCGCGCGCGGCCGCGCCGCCGGTTCGCGAACGCGCGCCGATCGATCCGAATCTGCCGCCGGATTTTCCGCTCGAGCCGGGGGCGGGGCTGCGCGCGAGCCCGGCCGGGTCGGCCGCCGAGCGGATCGCCGCGTCGGAGGCGGCGCTCGGGCCCGCCAGACCCGGCGCGGCCGGTTCTGCGGGCCAGACCAATTTCATCGCGGCTGCCCGGCGCGCCGCAAAGGCCGCCGCCGCCGCGCCGGAAGCGCCGCGCCCGGCCGGCCCGGACGCCGCGCCTGCCCGGTCCATCACCCGCAAGGTCCGCGCGTTGCTTGTCGGCGCCAGCGCGATCGTTTTGATCGCAGCATCGGCGCAGATCGCCATCAATATGATCGAAACCGGCCATTCGGAGATCGACGAGGCCGAAGTCGCCGCCGCGGTCGAAACCAACGCGCCGGAGCCTCCGGCGCACATCATCGCGTCTCCCGGCATCCTGCCGGTCAACCCGGATCTCTTCGCGGCACCGGCGGCACCGGCGGCACCGGCAGCACCAGCGGGCGAGACCGGCACCACCGGCTCGATCGGCACGCCCGGCACCGGGACCGAGCGCGGCCCGCTACCGCCGATCCCCGACAAGCTTCCGCTCACGCTGCGCAATGCCGCGGCCAAAGGCCAGCCCGCCGCCGCATACGAGATCGGCATCCGCCAGATCGAGGGCAGAGGCGTGCCGAAGAATATCGAGGCCGGCCTGCGCTGGCTCGAGCGCGCCGCCGAAGCCGGCGTCGGGCCTGCGCATTTCCGCATCGCCGGCCTCTACGAGAAGGGTATCGGCGTGAAAAAGGATCCGGCGGCCGCGCGCCGCCACTACATCGCCGCGGCCGAGAAGGGCAACGCCAAGGCGATGCACAATCTCGCCGTTCTTTACGCCGAGGGCATCGACGGCAAACCGGACTACAAGCGCGCGGCCGAATGGTTCCGCCGCGCCGCCGAGTTCGGGGTCGCCGACAGCCAGTATAATCTCGCGATCCTGCATGCCCGCGGCATCGGCGTCGACCAGAACCTGCTCGAATCCTACCGCTGGTTCGCTCTCGCCGCCCTGCAGGGCGACAATGACGCAGCCAAGAAGCGCGACGAGGTCGGCGCGAAGCTCGATGCCGGCTCGCTCGCCGCCGCCCGCAATGCGGTGCAATCCTTTGTGCCGCAGCCGCAGCCGGACGACGCCGTCAATGTCGCCGCACCGCCCGGAGGCTGGGACCGTCCGTCGGCGGAACAAGCCCCGGCCAAGAAGCCGCGCCCCGGAAGTGTCGCCCGGGCCACGGCATCCTGACCTTCGGCGCGAAATCCCGACATCGCCCGACAAATCATTCGACTAATCCGCCAGGTCCTGTACGGATGAGGCAAACGCGGCGTCATTCGGCGGCCGCGCGCCGGATTTTTTGCCGCAGCATCACGCGGGGCTGTTCGACCCCGCCACCAACGGCTTGCGCAAGTATCCGGGACGCTCGTGCAGATCTATCTCCCCATCGCCGATCTTCCGGTCAACATGTTCCTGCTGTTCGGGATGGGGCTCGCGGTCGGCTTCATTTCGGGGATGTTCGGGATCGGCGGCGGTTTCCTGATGACGCCGCTGTTGATCTTCATCGGCATCAATGCAGCCGTCTCGGTTGCCACCGTCTCGAGCCATATTGCCGCCTCGTCGGCCTCGAGCGCGATCAGCTATTGGCGCCGGAACGCGATCGACATGCCGCTCGCCTTGATGCTGCTCGCGGGCGGCATCGTCGGGACCGCGGGCGGCGTCTGGCTGTTCACGCTGCTGCGCTCGGCCGATCTGTTGGACCTGGTGATCGCCATGTCCTACGTGATCCTGCTGGTTGCGGTCGGCGTCATGATGGTCAGCGAGGCCGTGCGCGCGATCATGAGGACCTACCAGGGCTATCCGAATGTGCTGCGTCGGCCCGGCAGCCATACCTGGGTGCATGGGCTGCCGTTCAAGGTCCGGTTCAAGCGCTCCAAAATCTACGTCTCGGCCATCCCGGTGCTGGGCATCGGGTTCATTATCGGCTTCGTGGGAGCCTTGATGGGGATCGGCGGCGGCTTCCTGCTGGTTCCGATGCTGATCTACTTCCTGCGGGTGCCGACCGGAACCGTGATCGGCACCTCCACGGTGCTCACCCTTGTCACGATGGCGTCCGCGACCGTGATGCATGCCGCGACCAACCAGCTCGTCGACGTCCTGCTCGCCGCATTCCTGATGGTCGGCGGGGTGATCGGGGCGCAATTCGGAGCGCGCGCCGGACAGCGGATGAAGGCGGAACGGCTGCGATTGCTGCTCGGCCTTCTGGTGCTCGGAGTCGGCATCCGCTTCGCGCTCAATCTCCTGGTGCAGCCCTCCGAGCTGTTCTCCATCCGGTTCACGGGAGACGCCGGATGAGAACGCCTGTCGCATGGTTCTGCGCACTGCTCTTTCTCGCCGCCGGGCCGGCCCATGCCGAGCGGCTGATCACGTCGCTGTCCAGCCACCAGGTTCTAGTGACATCGAGCTTCACCGGCACCGAGCTTGTCCTGTTTGGCTCGATCGAGCGCGACGCAAAGACGGTATCGCGCAAGGGCGGCTATGACATCGTTGTCACGGTAACCGGACCGCGCGAAACCCTGGTGGTGCGGCGGAAAGATCGCGTTCTCGGAATCTGGACCAACGCCGAGTCGCTCACGTTCCTGAAGACTCCGGTCTATCTCGCCGTCCTCAGCAACAAGCCCGTCGCCGAGATCGCGACAGCCGAATTCCTGCGCCGTCAGGAGGTCGGCATGTATCTCGTGCCGCGGCCAACCCTCGCCTCCGGAATCCAGACCGGCGAATACGACAACTTCCGCGACGCCTTGATCCGCCTGCGCATGCAACGCCGGCTTTACGTCGAAGACCCGGCGGGCGTCACCTTCCTGACCCCCAATCTGTTCCGCGCCACCATCCGCCTGCCCGCCGAATCCCCGGTCGGCAACTACGACGTCGATGTGCGGCTGTTCGCAGATGGCGCCGAGCTGGCGCGCGCCCATTCCGCGCTCGAGGTCGTCAAGGTCGGGATCGAGCAGTTCATCGTGAATGCCGCGGCCCATCACGGCATTCTCTATGGATTGTTCACCACACTGATGGCGCTGGCGACCGGCTGGTTCGCGTCCGTGGTGTTCCGGAAGGATTGAACGTTGCCGCGGGCGCGCTGCGCGTTGCCGTGCCCTTTCCCGTTGCGGGGCGAGGGCGCAACAATGTCAATCCGGCAGGCAGCGCATCGCCTCGACGGCATAGAGCCGCGTTGCGCCGAGCATATGCGCACGGAACGACAATGCGCCGAACACGGTCGTGAACGCCGCCGCGCGGATATTGAGTCCGCCGGTGAAGGCGCCGAACGCCGGCATCACCATTCGCTCATTATCGATCGCAAAGCATTTGCGGCTGACCGAGCGGCCGCGCGCGCTGATGCGCGCCATCGGATGCAGATGGCCGGCGATCTCGCCAGTCTGCCCGCATGGCTCATGACGGAATGTGACCCCGTCAATCCGCAGTTCCGGTGTGAATACCCCGCCGATCCCGACAGCCGGATCGGGATCGTGATTGCCCGCGACCCAGATCCAGTCGCGGCCCTGCTGGAGCGCCGCGATCATGTCGCGATCGGTGTCGCCGAGCCGCTGCGGGCCGTCGCCGTCATGGAAGCTGTCGCCCAGCGCCAGCACCGTGCGTGGCCGGTAGCGCATGATCGCCTCACACAGCCGCGCCAGCGTCGCCGCGGTGTCGAACGGGGGAAGCAATGCGCCGTAGCGGGCAAAGCTCGACGCCTTCTCGAAATGCAGGTCGGCGACCGCCAGCAACCGTTCCGCCGGCCACCAGAGGATGCCGGCGGGGTCGATCACCAGCCGGCGCCCCGCGAGTTCCACCTCGTCGGCCTGAAAATCCGGCCAGTTACTTGCCGCCGTGGCGACCACCTGTAGCCCCCGTCATTGCTTCCCTGACCAGATCGTCGGCTGCTTCCGCCAGCAGCGCATCCGCAGCTTCGCCGTACACCGTTTCGCGGCCGATTTCGAGCATCACCGGAACCGCGAGCGGCGAAACGTGCTCCAAAGATTTATGGACGATTCGACCCCTGATCCGGGAGAGCATTTCGCCGAGCCGCTTGATATCGAGCAGACCTGTTGCCGCGTCGGCACGCGCCGCCCGCAGCAGCAGGTGATCGGGCTGGTGCTTGCGCAGAACATCGTAAATCAGGTCGGTCGAGATCGTGACCTGCCGCCGCGTCTTGTCGCGGTCGGTGGAGCGGCGCTGGATCAGTCCGGCGATCACCGCATTGGTACGGAAAGTGCGCTTCATCATCATCGACTCCGCGAGCCAGGCTTCCAGGTCGTCGCCGAGCATGTCCTCGTCGAAGAGGTGTTCGAGCGACAGGGTTCCGCGCCGGACGCCCTGGCCGATATCGCCGAGCCCCCACACCGCCAGCGCATATTCGTTGGCCACAAAACCGAGCGGCCGCATGCGGGCGCGCTCCAGCCGCCGCGTCAGCAGCATGCCGAGCGTCTGATGCGCCAGCCGTCCTTCGAACGGGTAGCAGACGAGATATTGCTTGTCGGCGCGCGGAAAGGTCTCGACCAAGAGTTCGCGCGGGCCCGGCAAGACGGAACGCCATTCCTGGATCTCCAGCCATTCGCGTACCGGCGCCGGCAGCGCTTTCCACTCTGCGGGCGTTGCGAGAATGTTGCGCACGCGCGAGGCAAGATAGGTCGAGAGCGGGAACTTGCCACCCTCGTAGGAGGGAACCTTGGGATCGACATCGGCCGCGCGCGAGACATAGAGCTCGTCCTCGACCATCGCCTCGTAGCGCAGCACTTCGCCCGCGAACACGAAGGTGTCGCCGAGCGCAAGGCTTTCCGCGAAATATTCCTCGACCTGTCCGAGGATGCGCCCGCCGCGCGCGATCGGCCCGGTGCGTCCGCTGCCGCCGCCGCGCGAGCGGACCAGCCGCACTTTCAGCATCACGGCCTCGACGATGGTGCCGACATTCATGCGATAGGCCTGTGCGAAACGCGGATGCGTGACGCGCCAGCGGCCGGACTTGTCCTGTCTGATCTTGGCGAAGCGCTCGTAGGCCTTCAGCGCGTATCCGCCGGTCGCGACGAAATCGATCGTCGCGTCGAAATCGGCGCGGGTCAGCTCGCGATACGGCGCGGCGCTGACCACCTCGTCGTAAAGGACATCGGCATCGAACGGCGCGCCGCAGGCGGTGCCGAGCACATGCTGCGCCAGCACGTCGAGCGCACCAGTGCGCAGCGGCGGCGTATCCTGCGCATTGTCCGCGACCGCCTCGATCGCGGCCCGGCATTCAAGCACCTCGAAGCGGTTGGCCGGCACGAGAATGCCGCGCGAAGGTTCGTCGAGCCGATGGTTGGCGCGGCCGATCCGCTGCAGCAGCCGTGAAGATCCCTTCGGCGCGCCGACATTGATGACGAGATCGATGTCGCCCCAGTCGATGCCCAGATCGAGCGATGACGTACAAACCACTGCACGCAGCTTCGCGGCCGCCATCGCGTCTTCCACCTTGCGCCGCTGCGCCACATCGAGCGAGCCGTGATGCAGCGCGATCGCGAGCCCGTCATCATTGATGCGCCACAGCTCCTGGAAGATCATTTCGGCCTGGCTGCGGGTATTGACGAAAACCAGCGTGGTTTTGTGCTGCTTGATGAGGCCGTAGATCTGCGGCAGCGCGTGACGCGCCGAATGTCCGGCCCACGGAATATAGAAGTCGGGCGCGCGGGTGTCGGGTTCGAGCATGGTGACATGCGGTTCGGCGCCGGCTTTCGCGATCACCAGATCGGCGAGGCGTTCGCCGCCGCGCGGCTGCGGCACCAGATAGCGGCGCAGATCATCCGGCTCGGCCACGGTCGCGGACAGGCCGATGGTATGCAGTCCGGGCGCGAGGCGGAACAGACGCGCCAAACCGAGCGAGAGCAGATCGCCGCGCTTGGAGGTGACGAGCGCATGCAGTTCGTCGAGGATCACGCGCTTCACCGTGCCGAACAGATACGGCGCATCCGCCGACGCAAGCAGCAGCGCGAGCTGCTCCGGCGTCGTGAGCAATATGTCGGGCGGATCGCGGCGCTGGCGCGTGCGCTTGGAGACGGGCGTGTCGCCGGTGCGGGTCTCGATGCGGACCGGCAGCCTCATTTCGGCGACCGGCGTTTCAAGGTTGCGCGCGATATCGACCGCGAGGGCTTTCAGCGGCGAGATGTAGAGGGTGTGGAGGCCACCAGCGCGGCGGATGCCTCGGCCGGTGGAGACGAGCTTTGTCTTTTCCCCTGCCCCACGCAGTTCCCCACTCAACTCCACCAGCGTCGGGAGAAAGCCCGCCAGCGTCTTGCCGCCGCCGGTCGGCGCGATCAGCAGCACCGACTTGTCCTCGCGCGCGCGCTTGAGCAATGCGAGCTGATGCGCACGCGGCGCCCAGCCGCGCGCCGCGAACCAGCGCGAGAAGACCTCCGGGAGAGCGTCGGG
>NZ_JBKBVB010000138.1:0-10935 GCF_046289595.1 Pseudorhodoplanes sp. | reverse complement strand
CCTGTGCGGCGCGATCGATCGCGCGCTGCAGGGTGTGGGTCTGATCCTGCGGCGCGTCGGGCTTTATGCCGAGATCGGCCGCGTCGAGGCCGAGCACGGGAGATGCGGCTGCCGGCGCGGCCGCAGCCGCGACGGCGCCAGCAGTTCCTGCAGCAAGGACGATCCGGCGGCTGAAGGTCATGTCAAAGCTCCCGGGGCGGGGTTGCATCAACATAATGCCGGCGGGCGGTTGATCGCCCCCGGCGGCCCGACTAATCGCGCGGCAGGGTTAAGCGGTTAATGCGGAACCGCGGCCCCGCTACGGCATCGGCTCGCAGGCGAGGTCGCCGCGCGACAGCTCCTTGGCGTTGCCGCGGGCATCGATTGCGACCTCGCTCGCATAGACCACGACGCTCGGATTGTCCGGTGGCGTGCTGTCGCGCCGGTAGGATTCTGCGCAGATATCAGCCGCCGGCATCGTCATCTCGGCCGGCACCAGACCGTCCTTCACAAGCTCGGCCCAGCATGCCTTTGCATTGCGCATCAGCGAGCAGGGTGCGTTGACGCCACGCCGGTAGCGCAGGCGCAAGATGGCATTCTCCAGCGCCAGGCTCTGCAGCACCGGATTGCTCAGCGCCGCATCGCGGAACACGATCCTGCCGGTGCTTGCGTCGACGATCGCGAAATTGGTGGCGCCGTGCGGGTCGAGATCGGAGAACAGAAGAAATCCGCCGCGGCGGCCGTCGAGCGTCATCCCCGCAGTGTCGAGCAGGATTTCGCCCGGCGCAGCCTTGGCGGTGCAGGGCGCCTTCGGATTTTTCACGATGGCTGCGTTCTCGGATTCCGGACCGTCCTGGGTTTCCCGGATCATCAGGTCGGGGAACGCGGTGCAGCGGATTTCCGTATCCTGATCCGGCGTCGGCTTGATCGTCCGGACTTCGGCGGGTTTGTCGAACTGGTCCGGCGTCTGGGCGGCTGCAACCGCGAGGCCGGCCGTTACTGCCGCGAGCGCGAAAACACAGACGTGGAATCGAGACGATTGCATTGTGTGGTTTTCGCCCGCCATTCTTGACGGATCAAGTCCGTCCGACACCTTGATTGTCACGCAAAGCCGCAACGGTGGCACGCAGCAGCGTATGCCCAGCCCCGAGCATACGCTCCGCGGGCATGCGGGCCGAGACCGGAGGCACATGGATGAAGGCGGCGATGCGCGGGCCATCCGGCTGCGCCGCCGCTCGCGTGGCGTGCCAAAGACTATAATTGCACAGATACGCGCCCGCATCGCGCGACAGACGCGCCGGCAATCCATCGCGTTGCAAGGCGGCAAGGAGATGTTCCACCGGTGCGCGGACCGCGAGGCTGGGCGACGCGGTCTCATCGATGGGGGAGGGACCAGGCGAAAAACCGCCTTCGTCGGGCGTCGCCGATATGGTGTTGCGCGCCCGGCATTCGATCCGGATCGCGCGAGAGCGGATGGCAAGGCCAAACATGAGAAGCGCGTCCGGCCGCAAGTCTGCCAAGAGTTGCGGCAGCGTGCGGTCTACCGTGTCATAGCGCGTGGTAAAGACATGGGCTGTGACGACGGCGTCATGCGTCTGCGAAAGCGGCCCGTCCGCCAGAGTCTGCACCAGCTTTCCGGTCGGATTGTCCGGCGCGCCGGGGAACGGTCCGAACCCGGTGACGAGGATGTGCAATGGTCGCGGCGCGGGCATCTACAGCCCCATGGCGCTGGCGATTTCCTCGACGGCGAGGACGGCAGACAATTTCCCGGCCGCTACCTGTTTTTCGATCTGCGGCAGCCGCGTCTTCAGCGCGGGATCGGCGCGCAATTTTGCCAGCAGTCGTTCCTCCAGCATCGACCACATCCAGGTCACCTGTTGCGCTCTCCGCTTTTCGGCGAATGCGCCTGCAGACTCGGCCGATTGCCGGTAGTCGCAGATGCTCTGCCAGATCGCAGCGAGACCGTCTCCGGTCAGGGCCGAGTAAGTGATGACCGGCGGCGACCAGCCATCGCTCGCCGGCTTCAGGATATGGAGCGCCGCGCGATATTCCGCCGCGGCTTGCTGCGCGCGCTTGATGTTGTCGCCGTCCGCTTTGTTGACCGCGATCATGTCGGCGAGTTCGACCACGCCCTTCTTGATGCCCTGCAATTCGTCACCTGCGCCCGGCAGCATCAGCACCAGGAAGAAGTCGGTCATGCCGGCCACGGTGGTCTCCGACTGGCCGATGCCGACGGTCTCGACCAGGATCACGTCATAGCCCGCGGCCTCGCAGAGCAGCATGGTCTCGCGGGTTTTCGCTGCGACACCGCCGAGTGTGCCGGAGGACGGCGAGGGGCGGATGAAGGCTTTGTCGTCGGCTGCGAGCCTTGCCATCCGCGTCTTGTCGCCGAGGATCGAGCCGCCGGTGCGGGTGGAGGAAGGGTCCACCGCAAGCACCGCGACCTTATGGCCCTTGGCGGTGAGGTAGCTGCCGAGTGCGTCGATCGTGGTCGATTTGCCGACGCCGGGTGAACCGGTGACGCCGATGCGGATCGCTTTGCCGGTATACGGCAGCAAATGCTGCACCAGCTGGTGCGCCTGCTGGCGATGGTCTGCGCGCCGGCTTTCGATCAGGGTGATGGCGCGCGCCAGCGTCGCGCGGTCGCCGGAGATGATGGCCTCGGCATAATGATCGTTGGTGGAAGCGTTCATGTCTCGCTCAAGCCGGCAACACGGCGATGCCAAGTTTCTGTGCTGCGGCTTTCATGGCGCGATCGAGTGTCACGAGAACGGCGTCATTGAGAAGTGCAAGCTGGACATAGGCCGCGTCATAGGTCGTCAGGCCATGAGCGACAGCAAATTGAACAAGTGGCCCAATCTCATCCGGATGGATGGCTGGTTCGATCTGAATGTTGAGCCAGTCAAGATCCTCCATGATGGTTTCGAAATCGTCTGGCGAAAGTTGTCCTGCCTTCGCCGGCCCATACAGCGCATTTCCGATTTCGAGTGGCCAGTGGGCAGGTGCAATGGCCTCGCCATCTGGAAGCGCGTCGAAAACATGATCGGCGCTCGATCCGCTCTTCTCCCCGAGCAGCCACGCCACCACCACCGACGCGTCGACAACGATCAACGGCGGCCCTCTTCAATCCGCCTTTTTATCTCGTCGTGAGTCAAATTCAGGTTCAGTTTGCGGCCGACGTCTCGCAACCTAGCGATTGCTTCACGGCGTCGCCGGCGCTCTTCGGGTGTAAAGGTACGGTCCGGCCGCACCAGCCTCGCAACCGGTTTGCCGTGACGCGTGATCATAATGTCATGGCCGCGTTCGACCTCTTCCAGCAGGCTGGAGAGGTGGGTTTTCGCTTCGAAAATACCGACGTGTTTCATACGGGAAGTCTAGCTAGGCTAACCAGACTAGTCTAACTATAATTCAACCCTCTGAATTTAAAGGCTATTCCGCCGCCTTCTGCCCGTAGCCGAGCCGCGTGTTGAGCTTGCGGATCAGGTCTTCGGCGGCTTCCGCGATCACTGTGCCGGGCGGGAAGATCGCTTCCGCGCCGGCTGCCGTCACCGCGTCCCAGTCCTGTGGCGGCACCACGCCGCCGACCACGATCATGATGTCGCCGCGGCCGTGCTTTTCAAGTTCCGCCTTAAGTTCAGGAACCGCGGTCAAATGCGCGGCCGCGAGCGAGGAAACGCCGACGATATGCACGTCGTTTTCCACCGCCTGGCGGGCGGCTTCGGCCGAGGTGGCGAACAGCGGTCCGATATCCACGTCGAAGCCGAGATCGGCGAAGGCCGATGCGATCACCTTCTGACCACGGTCGTGGCCGTCCTGGCCGACCTTGGCGACCAGAATACGCGGCCTGCGGCCCTCGTCGGCCTCGAATTGCTGGACCAGCTTCTGCACCCGCGCGACGGCGTCGGACATTCCGCCGACCTCCCGTTTGTAGACGCCGGAGATCGCCTTGATCTCCGCGCGATGGCGCCCGAACACTTTTTCAAGCGCCGATGAAATCTCGCCGACCGTGGCCTTGGCTCTCGCCGCATCGATCGCGAGCGCGAGCAAATTGCCGCCCTGTATCGCGCCGTTGGTCAAAGCATTGAGTGCGGCTTCGACAGCTTTCGGGTCGCGTTCCTGGCGCAGGCGCGCGAGCTTGTCGATCTGCAACGCGCGCACGGTCGAATTGTCAACCTTCAGCACGTCGATCGGCGTTTCGCTCTTTGGCTTGTATTTGTTGACGCCGATCACCGATTGCACCCCGGCATCGATCCGCGCCTGGGTCTTGGCGGCGGCTTCCTCGATGCGGAGCTTGGGGATCGACGCCTCGATGGCTTTCGCCATGCCGCCGAGTTCCTCGACTTCCTCGATGTGGCTCCAGGCTTTCTTCGCCAGTTCATAGGTCAGCCGCTCAACATAGAACGAGCCGCCCCAGGGATCGATGATGCGGGTGGTGCCCGATTCCTGCTGCAAGACGATCTGCGTGTTACGGGCGATCCGGGCGGAGAAATCGGTCGGCAGCGCCAGCGCTTCGTCGAGCGCATTGGTGTGCAGCGATTGGGTGTGCCCCTGCGTCGCCGCCATCGCCTCGATCATGGTGCGGGCGACGTTGTTGAACACGTCCTGCGCGGCAAGCGACCAGCCCGAGGTCTGGCAATGCGTGCGCAGTGACAGCGAGCGCGGATCGTTCGGCGAAAACTCCTTCATCAGCTTGGCCCAAAGCAGGCGCGCGGCGCGCATCTTGGCGACTTCCATGAAGAAGTTCATGCCGATCGCCCAGAAGAACGACAGCCGCGGCGCGAACCTGTCGATGGGGATGCCGGCATTCAAGCCAGCGCGCACATACTCGATGCCGTCGGCAAGCGTATAGGCGAGTTCGAGATCCTGCGTCGCACCCGCCTCCTGCATGTGATAGCCGGAGATCGAGATTGAGTTGAACTTCGGCATGTTCTTCGAGGTGAAAGCGAAGATGTCCGAAATGATGCGCAGGCTCGGTGCGGGCGGATAGATATAGGTGTTCCGCACCATGAATTCTTTGAGGATGTCGTTCTGGATGGTGCCGGCGAGCTTTGCCGGCGGCACGCCCTGTTCTTCGGCGGCGACGATATAGAGCGCGAGAACGGGAAGCACCGCGCCGTTCATGGTCATCGACACCGTCATCTGGTCCAGCGGAATGCCGGAGAACAGCGTGCGCATGTCGTAGATCGAATCGATCGCGACGCCGGCCATGCCGACATCGCCCGACACGCGCGGATGGTCGGAGTCATAGCCGCGGTGGGTGGCGAGATCGAAGGCGACCGACAACCCTTTCTGCCCGGCCGCGAGATTGCGCCGGTAGAAGGCGTTGGAATCCTCCGCCGTGGAGAAGCCGGCATATTGCCGGATCGTCCAGGGCTGGTTCACGTACATGGTCGGGTAGGGGCCGCGCAGATAAGGCGCGATACCGGGATAAGTGTCGAGAAAATCGAGCCCGACGAGGTCGGTCGCGCCATAGGCTGGCTTCACCGGGATGCCTTCAGGGGTCACCCAGTCGGGCGCAGACGAAGCAGGGGCCGCCGCGATCTGCGGGGCCTGCCAGTCCATGGAAGCGAAATCAGGCAGCCGGGTCATGGGTCTACAACGCCTCAATCGAGGCAATCATAACACGATGTGTGCATCGCATCACGGGCCTTTCCGAAGTGACTCATAAGCCGCCTGAAGCGTCGCCAGGGCGTCGCACCCGGCAAAGACGTAGGTTTGTACGCCGGCATGCTTCAGCGTATCGGCCAGGTCACCCGGCCGGCCGGCGAGATAGATGTGCTGTGCACCGGCGGCCGATAGTGCGCGTGCCGCGTCGGCCGCCTCGCGCGCATAGACCTCGTCGGACGAGCACAGGCAGGCGAGCGATGCTCCGGACTGCCGAAACGCTGCGGCGAGGTCGCCGCCTGCGAACTCGAACGCCTCGATTCCGCCGGCCTCGAAGAAGTTCTTCGCGAAAGTTGCGCGCGCGATGGTGTCGGCGGGCGTGCCGAGCAATGCGAGGAAGACCTTCGGGCGCGCGCCGGTCGCCTTCAGTATGGCGTCGGATGCGTTGCGCAACGCCTCAAACGGTTCGGCGAGCCGGATGCAGGGCAGGGCCTTCTCAGACAGTGATTGAGAGGTTTGCGGTGCCACTTGAAGGACGTTTACCGCACTCTCGGAAAGATGCGGGAACTCGCTGGTCCCGGTGAGAGGATCGCGGCGCGTTGCGACCGCCTTTTCGCGCGCCGTGCGGGTCTCGGCGACCTGTTTCTGAATTAATCCGGATTCGAGCGCGGCCGCAATACCGCCGCTCTTCTCGATCCCCTGGAACAGCGTCCATGCTGTGCGGCAAAGTTCGTCTGTCAGCGTTTCGATGCCGCCGGAACCCGCCGCCGGGTCCATCACTTTCCCGAGGTTGGATTCCTCCAGAAGAATGAGCTGCGTGTTGCGCGCCACGCGCCGCGCGAAGCCATCGGGCAAGCCGAGCGCCGCCGTGAATGGCAGCACCGTCACCGCATTCGCACCGCCGAGCGCCGCGGCGAAAGCCGCGATCGTCACGCGCAGCATGTTCACGTAAGGGTCGCGCTGCGTCATCATGCGCCACGCGGTCTCCGCCGAAACGAAAGCCGGCTGCGGAGCAAGTCCGCTCGCTTCCTCGACGCGCGCCCAGAGTTTCCGAAGCGCGCGGAATTTCGCCATGGTCAGGAACTGATCGGCATCGGCCGACAGCCGGAAGAAGAGCATCCGCCGCGCCTCGTCCAGCGCCACGCCGCCCGCTTCCAGCGCGCGCCAATAGGCGATCGCCACCGAGAGTGCGTAGGCGAGTTCCTGTGCTTCCGAGCCGCCGGCATTATGGATGACGCGCGCATCGGCGGTTGCGAACGGCCCGCGGAAGCCTTCGTCGGAAAGCGTGCGGGTCATGCGCGCGAACAGCGGTGCGATCTCGCTCCACGGCATCGGCGTGGACGAGCCTGCGGCCATCAGGCCGATGGGGTCGAAGCCGATGCGAAGGTCGCATGCGGCGGGATCGAGCTTGCGCGTCTTCACGATCGTCGCGACATGTGCCGGCACGTCTTTGGCGTCGCGCGTGAGCACGAATTCGATCGGCGCTCCGGCATCGAGATAAACGCCGTCGAGAATGCGGGCCAGGCCGCCGGCCGAGGTGTCGATGCCGAAACCGGCCGCGCCGATGGCGCCGGGGCAGACCAGCACCAGTCCGTTCGCGCCGTTCTCGAGATCCTCCAGCGCCTGTGTGTTGGCTTCCTTCGGATCGGGGTGATCGACCCGCGCCATGATCTGCCATGGCGCGCCGGGCGCGCGGCCAGTCAGGACATGCACATCGGCCCGGCGTTCATAGAGCGGCTCGATCCTGAGGCCGTCATAGGTGGTGTTGACCAGCTTCTTTTCGAACGGCGCGCCTTTCAGCACGCCATCGACCAGCTTCAGCCATTGCTCGCGGGTCGCGGGTGGAAATTCGGAGGCGAGGGGGAGGTCGGTCACGGACATGTCATACCCATTTTGGGGGATGATGGAACCCAATTTGGGTCTAGGCAAGTTGCTGGCTAGCGTCTCAGGGCAGCCGCTCGATTCCACTTTGGTCGAGCTTGTCCAGCGACTCGCGCAAAGATCGCCCGGCTACGGCAGCATCGGGCGCGATCTCGACCAGTGGCACCAGTACGAAGGCGCGCTCGAACAGGCGCGGATGCGGCAAGGTCAAATTCGGTTCGGCGATCGCCTCGTCGCCATAGGTCAGAAGGTCGATGTCGAGGGTGCGCGGTCCCCAGCGGGTCTCGTTGCGGCGGTCGCGGCCGAAGCTGCGTTCGACCTCCTGCGCGCGGTCGAGCAGGCCGCGCGGCGACAGGCTTGTCTCGACCTCGATGCAGGCGTTTATGAAAGGCGCCTGGTCGGTTACGCCCCAGGGCGGCGTGCGGTAATCGGAAGACCGCGCCAGCAATGCGACATGCTGACCGTCGCAGAAGGCGGCGATGGCGTCCGCGATGGTCGCGCGCGCATCGCCGACATTGCCACCGAATGCGACAAAGGCGCGGGACATCCGGTTCTACTTTTCCCGGCTGCGGGTGATGATGACGCCGACATCGTCAAAGGTTGCAGGGATCGGCGCATTCGGCTTGTGCACGGTAATGCGCACGCGCGAGACCCGCGGAAAGCGCTCCAGGATGGCGTCGATCGCCGCCCCCGCCGCAGCCTCGATCAGCTTGTAGCGCTTCTTCAAAAAAGCCTCGGTCGCAGCGGCGGCGACCTGATCGTACGAAACGGTGTGTTTCAGGCGGTCCGAGCGGGCGGCCTCTTTCAGATCGATGTCGATGACAATATCGAGCTTGAAACTCTGCCCGACCTTGGCCTCATGCGGCATTACGCCGTGATAGCCATGCAGTGCAAGCCCGGTGATGAAGATGGTGTCGGTCTGCGTCATTGGGCTTTCTCGATGGCTTCGGCAACCCGCAAGGCCTGCATCGTCTCAAACACATCATGGGTGCGCACGATGACGGCCCCATGGCGCACCGCCGCGAGGTGCCCCGCAATCGAGCCGCCGAGCCGCTGCATCGGTTCCGACGGCACGACCGAGGCAATGAACCGCTTGCGCGAAAGCCCGATCAGGATCGGCAGGCCGAAGCGCTTCAATTCTGCCAGCCTGGCGACGGCGATGATGCTCTGCTCCGGCGTCTTGCCGAAGCCGATGCCGGGATCGAGGACAATCTGTTCGCGGCGCATGCCGGCGGCGTCCGCAATCGCAAGCGAGCGCTCGAAATAGCGCAGCATGTCGTCCACAATGTCGATCGCGGGATCGGCCCCGTCGCGGTTATGCATGACGATGACAGGTACGCCGCGATCGGCCACCACCCGCGCCATGTCGGGATCGCGCTGCAGCCCCCAGACGTCGTTTGCGATCGTTGCGCCAAGCCCGATCGCCCAGTCCAGCACGCTTGCCTTCATGGTGTCGACCGAAACCGGCTTGCCGAGCGCAATCACCGCAGGCAGCACCGGCTCAAGGCGCGCGCGCTCGATGTCCGCGGTCACCGGCTGCATGCCGCCATAGGGGCGGGTCGATTCGGCGCCGACATCGATGATATCGGCGCCTTGCGCGATCATCTGCGAGGCATGCGCGATTGCGATCTGCGGATCGACGAAGCGGCCGCCATCCGAGAACGAATCCGGGGTCAGATTGAGAATTCCCATAACCGCCGCGCGGCCCGGCAACAGCAGGCGCTCGAGCGGGGAGCGTCCGGAGCGCTCGTTGGTTGAAACCGCGATCATGGTTCAGCGCTTAGGGCGCAGGAGCAGGGCCGTGTCAACCGGGGCGTAAGCCTCATGGCGCCGCAGAGGGCAACAGATACCGTCCTAGCGGTAGGTGATTTTCGGCGGCAGCTTTTTGGCCGCCTCGATCCACCGGCCGACAGCCTTCTCGGTCGGCACCAGCCGCACGAGCTTGCGCTTGTCATTTTCCTCGCGCATGGCGGCGGCGAGCTTGGCGGGATTGCGGTATTTCAGTTCGCGCACCGTATCCACGCCCACACGGCAAAGCAGTTCGGCGTAGCCGGTCCCGAGGCCCTTGACCCTGAGCTTGTCGGCGAGATTGGCAAGGCGCAGCAATTCGCGGGGCTCGATGCCGGTCTTCTGCGACAGCGCCTCGCGTTCCTTGGCGCTCTTGGTCGCCTCCAGCAATCTGTCGGAGGTGCGGATGCCTGCCGCGCGCAGACATGCGACAATGTGCGGGGGAAGACCATCCAGCTTTTTCAAGGATTTCGACACCGTGATCCCCGCTGCGGCCGCCTGAACCCAGTGTCAGACGAATTGCGACAAACCGGGAATTGAGCCGACCATGTCGGCGACCGCATCCTCGCCGGCTTTTTCGCGTGCGAAGGCGAGCAGCGTTCGGGCGACGCCCTGGACCTCGCCCATGCCAAGGCCAAGGCCCATGAGCTGGGTGCCGACGCCCATGATGCCGCCCATGGCAAACGCGCCTCCGGAGGGGGCCGCCGCGGCGGCTTCCTCGGCGCCGGGGAGGGCGTCGATCAAGGGCTTTACCTTGTCGGCGGGGGCTTCCTTGATCAGAAATGCGAGGATGATGCCGACCGCCTGTTCGGCGACCGCGCGGTCGATGCCGAGCTCGGCGACGAGTCGCCCAACGAGTTCATCCATGACGTGCCCCCTCCCGCACTCGTGGCGGGTTGTGATCGGGCATTGATAAAGGAAATGGCCGAAAAGGAATACGTCATCAGATAATTATGCAACGGGTGTGACACCCTCGCCACTATCGTCCTTGCTTGCAAATCTGTGCGGCGATGCGACCTATGGCCTGCCGGCGTTGACCCGGCTTCGGCAACGCCTCAAAAATGCGATTGATTTCAAGAGGGGATGCGGCGCGATGGCGAAACGAGCCAGCAAATCGGCGAAGAGCAAGAATTCCGGAGCGCCGGGACCGGCATCTGAGCCAAAATCACCCCGCCGCGCTGCCGTAAAAAATCCGGGCACGCCGGCCGAGCCGCTCGAGCCCGAAGGCACGATCTTCGTCGGCCAAAGCGTCAAGCCGGAGCGCATCCTGCTGCGCATGGCCAACCGGCACGGCCTCGCCACCGGAGCGACCGGTACCGGCAAGACCGTCACCCTCCAGGTGCTGGCCGAAGGCTTTTCGCGGAACGGCGTGCCGGTCTTTGCGGCCGATATCAAGGGCGATCTCTCCGGCATTGCCATGGTCGGCGAGCCGAAGCCGTTTCTGGTCGAGCGCGCCCAAAGCATGGGGCTCGACTACCAGCCCGACGATTGTCCGACCATCTTCTGGGATCTGTTCGGCGAGCAGGGCCATCCGATCCGCGCCACCGTCTCGGAAATGGGACCGTTGCTGCTGGCGCGGTTGCTCAACTTAAACGACGTCCAGGAGGGCGCGCTCAATATTGCCTTCAAGATCGCCGACGATCAGGGCCTGCCGCTCCTTGATTTCAAGGACTTGCGGGCGAT
>NZ_JBKBVB010000235.1:0-2122 GCF_046289595.1 Pseudorhodoplanes sp. | reverse complement strand
CCTTCCGATACGGTATATCCGGCCTCTTCAAGGATCAGGGCCTGGGCGCAGACCTGCACCCGCTCAGGCTCGTAGGCACCCTCGGCCACGTGCGGGCGCTTTCCCTTTTTCGTATCGACCGGTGTGACACTCCCGCCCTCGCCGTCGACGAGATCGATCTTGGCTATGATGCCAAGCCGCTCAGAGGCAAGCGTCACCGAGCGTGCGGCGAAATCGGGCTTCTCGTGCGTCTCTGCCGGCGCGGGAAGCTTTCCGCCCCCGGCATCCACACGCACGTGGGCGCGGCGGCCTTCCTCGGTGTCGCCGGAGTCCGCCCATTCGCCGTCGACCCATTCGAGAAAAGCGAGCCGCGGGCAATAAACCCATTCATTGACCATCCGCACGGGCACCAGTGGCGTTTCACCATTGGCCGGTGGCGCCGAAAGATCGAACGAAAGCTGGGCCTCTGACGAAGGGGTAAGCCGGGGACCGGGTGGCAAGCCGGCGTTACGCGCAACATCGGACGCGGAGGAGGCCATACGCACAACCCTCGATAGCAGGCGCATCGGAATGGAGGATTAAAGCGCGAATCGTGCCCTGCGTCAGCGGGAAACAACACCACCATAAGACCAGAATGCCGCGGCGCGCGTGATCAGACCCCGACACGCGGCGCATCGGTCGAATTGAACTATGCCTCGACCGCGAACACGCCGCCGCCCTGGTGGCTGTTGCGGCCAAGGAGGAGTGGCCCCCGAACCGCCACAGCAAAACGCAGCCGGGCGTAGGCGGCAAGGCCGCCGCCGTTCGGGAGCGCGGAAAAATCGAGCACTTCGACATTGGGCCGCGGCAGGCCGCGGCGAAGGCATTCCAATTCGAGATCGTGGGCGAGCGCCTCCGCCGGGTCCTTGCGCCGGCCGGCGTGACGCGTGGCGCGGTAACGGGTGCGGCTTTGCCAGACCCGCGCCGGCCCGATCAGCGGATCGCGGTCGGCGAGCGCTTGCGGCGGCCCGAGCGCGATCACGCCGAGCCGGCCGGCGCGCACGACCGCGAGCCGGGAAACGACTTCGTCAAAGGTTTTGCGCATTTCTCTCGTCGCCGCCAGGGAGCGATCGCAGGCCCACGGGGCGGCGACGATCAACCGGTCGATGCGGCCGTCGCCGTTAATGTCATCGGCGGCGAGAAAGATGTGCTCGTGTCGGCCCGATGCTGCCCGACCACCGTCCGCCTCGTGACCGGAAAACAATCTCGTCAATTCGCCCGTTACGTCCCGTTCGCGCGCCATCAGCGCACGGCGTGCCGCGCGTACCAGCACCGGGCCGTCGGCGACGCCGATGTTCGCCGCTTCCGGCACGGCGAATGCCAGCATATCGCGCGAAACATCGCGCAGCGGCGCCATGAGGCCGAGACCGAGATAGCGGCCGTCGCCGATCACGAGTGGACCGTGCTGCGGCTCGGCAAAGGCGATTTCGACATGCCACAGCCGTTCTTTGGCGAAACGGGTGCCGGACGCGAAGGCTTCAGCACGCGCGCCACGGCCCTCGAACGGCTCGCGCTGCACGCGGATCGTCTCCGGCCGCGCCGCGATCCCGGCATGGCGAAGCGCCTGCACGACGGCGAAAATTGCGCAATGCTGCTCCGCCAGGCGCTCGCGCCCCGGTTTGGCTTCCTTGAATTCGGAGCCGGGTGCGTTGCGCGCCGCCGCCAGTTCCTCGCGCAGCCTAAGCGGATCGATGCGCCGCCGCGCCGCCCGTTGCGGCAACGCTGCCGGCGTCACCGTGCGCCATACGCGATGGCCTGCGCTCCCGTCATCGACCCCGTAATGGCGGAGCATCAATTCATCGTCGGCCGCGACGAGGATCGGCCTGCCCCGGTTGGAGATCTCACCGGTCCCGTGATCGACATTCAGATCCAGGCCGGAAAACGCCCAATCGATATTTTCGCTGGCGAGACAACAGTTTGGCGGCACCTCGACCAGCAGGCGGCGGATCGCGCGCGCCACATGAGGCGAGCCGATCGACGGCAGGGGCACGATGCGGATGCGCGCGGCCTTGTCGGCTTCGGCCGCGTCGCGGCCCATGATCACGCGGTCGATCGTGTCGGTCTTTTTCGGCAGCGCCTTCTTTAACTTTTGAGCCGCACCGTC
>NZ_JBKBVB010000234.1:0-2163 GCF_046289595.1 Pseudorhodoplanes sp. | reverse complement strand
GCGCAGGACAGCGGAGAGCGTTCCGAGGAGTAAATGAGAGCCCGCAGCGGCGCCGGACTGTCACGCGTCGAGGCCGGCCGCACGCCCGCCTCGATTGCGGCCAAGCTGTCGTTCGAGTCTGTGACCCATCGCTATGGCGAGGTGACCGCCGTACGTGACGTCTCGCTGTCGGTCGAACCCGGCGAGATGCTGTGTCTCCTCGGCCGCTCGGGCTGCGGCAAGACCACCTTGCTGCGACTGGCCGCCGGGCTCGAGGAGCCGGCCGAAGGCCGCGTTCTCATTAATGACCGGGCGGTGTCGGAGGGGCCGCATTTTCTGCCCCCGGAACGCCGCGGCGTCGGCTTGATGTTCCAGGATTTTGCGCTGTTCCCGCACCTGACCAATCTTGCCAATGTGATGTTCGGCCTGAAGTCCTTGCCGAAGGCTGAGGCCGAACGTGAGGCGCTGCGCGCGCTCGGACGCGTCGGGCTTGCCGCGCAAGCTGCGTCCTATCCGCACATGCTATCCGGCGGCGAACAGCAGCGGGTGGCGCTGGCGCGCGCGGTCGCTCCCCGTCCGAGCGTGCTCTTGATGGACGAGCCGTTTTCCGGTCTCGACCGGCGCCTGCGCGACGAAGTGCGCGACGACACCATGAATGTGCTGCGCGAAGCCCGTGTCACCTGCATCATCGTCACCCACGATCCGGAGGAGGCGCTGCGGATGGGCGACCGTATCGCGCTCATGCACGGCGGAGCGCTGGTGCAGAGCGGCAAGCCGGCGGACATCTATACGAAGCCGCAAAGCCTGTTTGTCGCGCGCTTCTTTTGCGAGCTGAACGAGATTGCCGGGACCGTCCGCGACGGTTTTGCACATACCCCGGTTGGGCGCTTTGCCGCACCGGGGCTCGCCGAGGGCAGTGCGGCAACCGTGGCAATCCGTCCGCAGGCGCTGCGGCTTCGGCCGGGCGGGACGGGGGTGCCGGCGCGCATTCTGCGCCGCCAGTTTCTCGGTCATGTCGATCTGGTTGAGGTTGCCGTTCAAGGACTTGAAGTTCCGCTGAAAGGCCGGCTCCTGCGCGACGCCATCCCGCCGATTAACGATAGTCTTTACCTCGACTGCGATCCGGCCGAAGTCCTTGTTTTTGCCGCGCCCGGGGCCTAGTTTCCGGATATGTCCCGGCGCCCACCGGTCCGATGGAATTGAAGACCAGCGGACAGAGACGGCGCGCCTTCCGGAGGGTTACGCGTCATGGGTTCACTCAGCATCTGGCACTGGATCGTCGTCTTGGTCGTGGTGCTGCTCCTGTTCGGGCGCGGCAAGATTTCCGAATTGATGGGCGACATGGCGCAGGGCATCAAGGCCTTCAAGAAAGGCATGGCGGAAGACGACACCGCGAATGCCGAGACCAAGCCCGGCGAGCCGATGAAGACCATCAATGCCGGCACCGAAGCCAAGACGCAGGCGGAAACCCAGAAGAAATTCGAGGGCACCGTCTGAAGCTTTCCGCCCTTGTCCCGACGGACGCCGCTGGGGCGTCGCGGGGGAGAAGGGCCGCCCCACCTGTGGAGACGCGAGCCATCGCCCGCTCCTCGCAGGTGAGGCCGACGGACCCCATGAGTAAGAAGGGTCCAAAGGGTCCGAAGGGTCCATGTTCGATTTCGGCTGGAGCGAATTTCTCATCATCGGCATCGTCGCGCTGATCGCGATCGGGCCGAAGGAACTGCCCGGCGTGCTGCGCGGGCTTGGCCATTGGATGGGCAAGGTCCGCCGCATGGCCTCCGAATTCCAGGACCAGTTCCGCGAGGCAATGCGCGAGGCCGAAGTCGCCGATCTGAAGCGGCAATTCGACGAGGCCAGCGCGAAGGCGGCGTCGGCCTTCAACAATCCGCTCGAAACCGCTCAGAAAGAGGTTGAGGCGGCGTTCGGCACCGAACCCACGGCCGTCGACACGCCGGCACCTGCGGTTGCGACCGCAGATCCCGGTGCCATCGAGGCGTCGGCCGCGGCGCCCTCAATCGAGGCCTCCACCCTTGAAGCGCCGCTGCCGATTGCACCGGAGGCGGCGGCCGGTGCAACGCGCGAGACGGCGAAGGCTCAGCCCGCCGCGGACGGTGCCAAGCCGGGCGGGAGCGGAGCCTCATGAGCAACCGCAAGCCTGAAGAGGAAGACGAGATCGAGCAGAGC
>NZ_JBKBVB010000137.1:0-11345 GCF_046289595.1 Pseudorhodoplanes sp. | reverse complement strand
CAGGATCAGCTTTCCGGATTGCGGAGCGTCCGGCAGAAGCTGCGGCAGGCAGCGTGACGGATGCGCAGCCGCGATCGCGGTCCGGAACAGGTCTTCGAGAAAGTCACGGTGCGAGGTCATGGTAGAGTCACGGCAAAGTCACGGTAACGTTCCGGGTGCGGGATGGCGTGGCCGGGCGATGAAGATTCCGGCGAGGATGAGCACACCGCCCGCCCATTGCATGATCGAGAGCGCTTCGTGCAGCACGACGTAAGCCAGCAAGGCGGCGGCGACCGCTTCGAGGAAAATCACGAGCGATGAAAACGGCGCCGGAAGCGTGCCGAGCGCGAACGCAAGCAGGCCCTGCCCCGCGACCTGCGAGATCAAGGCGAGCGCGATCAGCACCGCCCATCCGTGCATCGATTGCGGCAGCAATCGCGGCTCCATTGCAAAGGCGACGACGAAGAGGATGACGGTTGTGATCGCGGCGGAGACGAAGGACAGTGTGCCGGCGCCGATGTCGCGCCGCGCAGCGCGCAGGGCCAGCATGTATCCGGCGAAGAACACGGCGGTGACAATGCCATAAAAGTCGCCGGTCAGGCGTTCAGGGGCAAAGCCGTAGCTGTGGCCGACCAGCACCGCGCCGCCGAACAGGCACAGCATCAGACCGGCAATGCCGCGCCGCTGGATACGCTCGCCGAGCAGGGACCAGGCGCCGATGACGACAAAAAGCGGTGCGGTGGTGGCAAGGAAGGTGGCGTTGGCGACCGTGGTCGCAAGGATGGCGAGATGCCAGAAGAACAGGTCGCCCGCGAACATCAGGCCCGACAGCCAGACGCTGCGGTTGTTCAGCGGGGACCGCTGCGCTTTCGGCTCCATCGCGGCCCAGACGGCCAGGAAGGGCAGCGCCAGCGCCGTGCGCCAGAAGGCGCTGGCAAAGGGGCCGACATCGGCCATCCGCACGAAGAGCGGCGAGGCTCCCATCGCGATGGCGCCCACGACCAGTGCGGCAAGGGCTGTGCCCTCGCGGCGGCGTTCGGCGAGTGAGGCTGCGGGCAGGGACATGGACGGCCGGTTTGTGCTCAGTGCGCTTTTATGGGCTCGCCGCGGCCAAGTCACCCGTCACCCGGTCATCCACCCTGGGCCGGCTGCCGCCGCAATGGCAATCCCGTCCGGATGGTCCTATCTTCCCAAAAAACGACGCCACGAGGTTCCAAATGGACGAAAAGACCCGCCTTGAGCTTGAAGCCGCGGCCTTCCGCCGTCTGGTCGCGCACCTGCGCGAGCGCACCGACGTACAGAATATCGACCTGATGAATCTCGCCGGTTTCTGCCGTAACTGCCTCTCGAACTGGATGAAGGAAGCTGCCGATCAAAAAGGCATTCCGCTGTCGAAGGACCAGAGCCGCGAGGCAGTTTACGGCATGCCCTACGAGGAATGGCGCGCCAAATATCAGAAAGAGGCCACGCCCGAGCAGAAGGCGGCGTTCGAGAAGTCCCACCGCCACTGATGGCGCCGCAGGCAGGGCTGCCGGACTTTTGATCTTTTCGAATCGGGGGGCTCTGCCTAGATTCGATGCATCGTTAACAACCGAAAGGAGGTGATCCAGTGTCTCATTGTCTATCGCCGCAGACGCGGAGGCTTGTGAACTGGTCCCTCGGCTCGTTCGAGGACGCGACTGCCTGACACGGCAGAAACGACCAGTCCGCGAAACCGGGCTGCGGTTTGACAATGGAAGGGCCGTCCGAAAGGGCGGCCCTTCTCCTTTTGGCGGGCCTCGGAGAATGTTTGGCCTGCGCCATGCACATTTTGCAGATGTCCTTTGTTTTGTTCGAGAATCCGCGATTTTTGGGGTGCACAAGCGTTGATTTTTTGCGATGCAGCGCCGTTCCGTCCCGGCTTCTGGAAACAACATGAGTGCACTCAACAGGGAACAGGTTCTCTCGGTCCGGCACTGGACCGACACGCTGTTCAGCTTCACCACCACCCGCGACGCCGGCTTCCGCTTCCAGAGCGGACAATTCGCCATGATGGGCCTCGAAGTCGAGGGCCGGCCGCTGTTGCGCGCCTATTCCATGGCCAGCGCCCATTACGAGGACAATCTCGAATTCTTCAGCATCAAGGTGCCCGACGGCCCGCTGACCTCGCGGCTGCAGAAGATCCGTGAGGGCGACATCGTTCTGGTCGGCCGCAAGGCGACCGGCACGCTGATCCTCGACAATCTCCTGCCCGGATCGCGGCTTCTGCTCTTGTCTACCGGCACCGGCCTTGCGCCCTTCGTCAGCCTGATCAAGGACCCGGACGTCTATGAGCGCTACAATAGCATCGTGCTGGTGCATGGCTGCCGCCAGGTCTCCGAACTCGCCTATGGCGAGGACGTGGTCAAGCGGCTGCGCAAGGACGAGATTTTCGGCGAGATGCTGGACGGCAAGCTGCACTATTACCCGACCGTGACGCGCGAACCGTTCCGCAATCGCGGCCGCATCACCGATTTGTTGTCAACCGGACGACTGTTCGATGACATGGATCAGCCGCGGCTCTCGATCGATACCGATCGCGTCATGTTGTGCGGCAGCCCGGCGATGCTGGAAGACCTTCGGGTGATGTTCGAGGCCGAGGGCTTTGCCGAAGGCAACCACAGCGAGCCCGGCCATTTCGTGGTCGAGAAGGCTTTCGTCGAGCGCTGATCTCCCCGGCGGGGTGAAATTTTATTTGCGTTGAAGCGCGGCAAATCCGCACGATTGATTCAGGTCAGGGATCGCGGCGCGATCGGGTAGCATGGGTCTGTCTGAGGATTCACGCACCCGGCCGTTTCCATGTCCATCTATGGATTGACCCGCGCCTTCACGCCGCAATCGATAGCGATTGTCGGCGCCAGTCCGAAGCCCAAGACGCTCGGCGGGGCGGTGTATGCCAATGCGATCGCGGCGGGCTTTGCCGGCCGCATCGATCCGGTCAATCCCAACTATGGCGAGATTGGCGGGCGGCGCTGCGTCGCCTCGCTTGATGGGCTCGACGCAGTACCCGACCTCGTTGTGATCGCAACGCCGGCGGCGACGGTGCCGGCAATCGTCGAAACGGCGGCGCAGCGCGGATCAGGGACCGCCATCGTGCTCAGCGCAGGCTTGGGCCATGGCGAAGGTTCGCTCGCAGAACGCATGCATGCGCCGGCGCGGGCGCGCGGCTTGCGCATCATCGGCCCGAATTGCCTCGGCGTGATCGCGCCGCATGCCGCGCTGAATGCGAGCTTCGCCGCCGTCATGCCGGAGCGCGGCGCACTTGCGGTGATCTCGCAATCCGGCGCGATTGCCGCCGCCATGGCGGAATGGGGCATGCGGCACGACATCGGCTTTTCCGCCATCGTTTCGCTCGGCGATCAGCTCGATGTCGATGTGGGCGACTTGCTCGATTATTTCGCGCTCGATCCGGCGACGCAGGCGATCCTGCTCTATGTGGAGTCCGTGAAGGAGAGCCGCAAATTCATGTCGGCGGCGCGGGCTGCGGCGCGGGTGAAGCCGGTGGTTGTCATCAAGTCCGGCCGCCATGACGAGGGCAAGCGGGCCGCAGCGACGCATACCGGGGCGCTGGCCGGATCGGATGCGGTCTATGACGCGGCATTCCGCCGCGCCGGTCTGCTGCGGGTACAGGATATGGCAGAACTGTTCGCGGCCGCACGCACGCTGGCGCATTATCGCGGCATCGAGGGCAACCGGCTCGCGATCCTGACCAATGGCGGCGGCTTCGGCGTGCTCGCGGTGGACAGCCTGGTCGATCAGGGTTATCGGCCCGCCGGGCTTTCGGACGAAGCAACGGCGCGGCTCGATGCGGCGATGCCGCCGATCTGGTCGCGCGCAAATCCGGTGGACATCATCGGCGATGCCGATGCGCAGCGCTATATCGATGCGCTCTCCGCACTGATTGACGATCCGCAGAACGATGCGATCGTCGTTCTCAATGTGCAGACCGCGCTCGCATCCTCGCTCGATACCGCAAAGGCGGTCAGCGAATTTGTGGTCCGCCAGCGTTCGCGCAACGTGAAGACCAAGCCGGTGCTGACGTCCTGGCTCGGTGCGCCCGCCGAGATCGAAGCGGTGTTCCGCACGGCGCATGTGCCGCATTTCGCCACCGAGATCGAGGCGGTCCGCGGCTTTGCCCATCTGGCAAGGCGCGGCGATCTGCTGAAGTCCCTGATGGCGCGGCCGGCCGCGGCACCCGACGATTTCAAGGGCGACGAGGCCGCGGTGCGCGCCATCGTGGATGCGGCGCGAGGCGACAACCGCGACTGGCTCGATCCGTTCGAAACCGGCGCGGTGCTGCGCGCCTATGGCATTCCCACAATCCCGCTGCGCAAGGCCGCCGACCCGGATGCAGCGGCGCAAGCCGCGCACGACTTGCTTGCCGATGGCTGCCCTGTTGCGGTGAAGATTCTGTCGCGTGACATCCAGCATAAATCCGATGTCGATGGTGTCCGGCTCAACCTGACCAGCGAAGCCGATATTCGCAAGGCCGCGCAGACCGTGATCGCCAATGCGCGGCGGATCAAGCCGGATGCGCGCATCGAGGGAGTGTTCCTGCAGCCGATGATCCTGCGGCCGCGGGCGCGCGAGCTGATCGCCGGTCTTGCCCGCGATCCGATTTTCGGCGCGGTGATCGTGTTCGGCCATGGCGGGGTTGCGGTCGAGATCGTCAAGGACAAGGCGATCGCGCTGCCGCCGCTTGACGAGCACGGCGCACAGGAACTGATCGGCCGCACCCGCATTGCGCGCTTGCTCGAAGCGTACCGCAATGTGCCCGCCGCGCGCCGCGACGAGGTCGCGCGCGTGCTGGTCCGGCTGTCGCAGCTTGCTGCGGACATTCCCGAAATCCTCGAAGTCGACCTGAATCCGCTGCTGGCTGACGAGCAGGGTGTGGTCGCGCTGGATGCCCGCATATCGATCGATGTCGCGCCGAACGCCGCAGGCCGGCCGCGGCATGCGCATTTCGCCATCCGGCCCTATCCAAAGGAATGGGAGCGCAGGCTGGATTTGCGCGACGGCCGTACGGTTGCGGTGCGGCCGGTACGTCCCGAGGACGAGCCGCTCTACGAGGACTTCTTCCGGCGCGTCACGCCGGAAGACATGCGGCTGCGCTTTTTCGGACTGGTCAAGGATATCGGCCATGCCTTCATCGCGAAACTGACGCAGATCGATTACGGCCGCTCGATTGCGCTGCTCGCCCTCGATGAAAGCGGCGCGCTGATCGGGGTGGTGCGGCTGCATGCCGATCCCGATCACCGCACCGGGGAATATGCCATCCTGCTGCGTTCCGATCAGAAGGGTCACGGCCTCGGCTATGCCTTGATGCTGCTGATCATCGAATATGCGCAAAAGGAAGGGCTGTCGCGGATCCACGGTCAGGTGCTGCGGGACAATGCGACGATGCTGACGATGTGCCGCGAACTCGGCTTTTCCGTCGAAGAAGACCGGGACGATCCGGGCCTGGTCGCGGTGTCGCTCGATCTTGCGACAACCCGCACGGCGCCGAGCTGATATTCTGAAAATTAGAAAATGACGTCGTGCGTCTGGCGGCAAGCCTGCGGCGCACCGCGCTGTCGCGCGACACATTATCGGCGGATTGTTGCACGACACAGAAGCCAAGGGGCGCTCCATTTTCAAGACGCACAACGAAGCCGTTGTACAGGATGCGGCAGAAGCCGCCGGAGCCATCATGTCATCTGCGAGATTTTCGTCGCCGTTGCGCGACGGCGTTCAGCGTCTGGACATCACCACGCGCGTCACTCTCGCCGTGCTCGTGCCGGCAAGCGGCGTCTATACCTATCTCGGCGTCCGCGACCTGTTGAACGGCAACGCGACCATCGTGTTCAGATTGGTCAGCGCCGTACCGTCATCGCGCGCGGGCGGCCGGCGCGGGGGCTGATGAACCGCCTGATGCGCGATCTCGGGCCGATCTCCGAGGCGCCGGCCTTTCCGCTCGCAGCCGGTGCGATCGCGCCGCTGCGCGCCAGGGCCGAGGCTGCAGGCTCGGGCGATTTCACGCCGCTATGGTCGGGTCAGGCGGCGGCGCTTGGGGTCGAGATGACGGCCCGTGCGCTGATGGAAAAACGTGTTCGCGAAGCGAAGACCCTGCTTTCCTGAACGCAACATATTCTTTCAGATTTGAGGCTTGGGATCGACGCCTGTGGATGACGGGCGCAGCGGCAATGGATGCTTGACCCTCAGGCGGCCGCTCCCGAAAACAAGCGCCCAGACACAAGGAGAAACGTTGCAATGCCCGCGTCCGCCGCCGCCCAGAACGATGACGCGTCCTTCCGCTTCGCGAAGGATCAGCTCAAAGCCTTCGTCGAGCGGATCGAGAAGCTTGAAGAAGAAAAAAAGGCGATCGCGGACGACATTCGCGATGTCTACGCCGAATCGAAGGCCAACGGCTTCGATGTGAAGGCGCTGCGCCAGATTATCCGGCTGCGCAAGATCGAGCCGGCCGAACGCGAGGAACAGGAATCAATCCTGGAGACCTACATGCATGCGCTCGGCATGCTGAAGGCCTGACCGGCAGCGGAAGGTTTTGCGCGATACGCTGGCGATGTTGTCGGGCGCTGTGACGACGAGGGGCGGCGAGCCGCCTATCGCGCCTGTGCGCTGCCAACAGGCGCAAGGCTTGCCGTCGTCAGAAACTGGATGGCGCGGCCCTCGAAACGAACCGGCGAAGGACCGCTTTGCGGCTCGCCGCCAAATCGCATGACCACCAGGGTCGATGGCGCGCGCAGGAACGGCTGCAGCGTGCGGAAATCCGGCGCTCCATAGAGCGTCGTTGTCATGAAACGCGCAACGCTCGGGGTCACGATCAGGGCGCGCATCCACGGGCCGTCGAAACGGCGATGCGCGGCCCTGGCCTTTTTCGAGGCCGGCGGCGCCGATTGTACGAGGGTGGGCGTATCCGGGCTGCCTTTGGCGGCGATGGTTGTGTTGGGCGCCACCGCTGGGACCGCACGCGCGGCCTGCATCGCGGCCGGGCGGGCGCGTTGCGGCGACGGCTGCGGGTCAATATCCCGCGCATAGGCCATCATCAGGTCGCCGGGCCTACCCTCACCGAATCCGGGCGGCGCGGCGAAGGGGCCGATGGAGCCGGTTGCAGTCTCACCTGGCAAATCAGGCCGTCCCGACCAATAGCCCCGGGAGAGAATGACGTCGTTTGGCGTATTGGCCGCGCGCCCTGCGCTGCCGGGGATCGCTGCGGGTGGACGCGGCGGCTGGAATTGCGCTGAGGCGATCTGAAGCGGCATCTGCGTCGCGGCAGGGGCGTCGGCGGGCCGGGCCTTCGGCAACGGCAGCGTGGCGGCTGCATCGGCGGCGGGCGCAGCGCCGGCGGACGAGACCTCGGTCTGTGCGCCTGCCAGCGGGTTTTCGCGTCCGCGCGGCGCGATTGGCGCCGGGAAGGCGGCGGAGGCAACCTGCGTGGTTTTGGTCGGTTCGTCGTCATCCTGATCCGCAGCTGGCTTCGGCTTGATGCCGAACAGACGCGCCAGCGGATTGGAGCCGGTCCTGGCCGCATTCGCCCCGCGATTCTGCAGATCGGCCTGGGCCAGCGCATAGCCGCCAAGCGGTTTGCCGTCGAGCGGCAAATGCACCGTGCGGCCGTCCGGGAACACCCGGGCCAGCTGCTCGCGGGTCATGCGCGGCCAGTGCCGCACGCTGCCGACGTCCATATGCACGAATGGCGAGCCCGAGGACGGATAGAAACCAACGCCCCCGCGCTGGAGCCTCAGACCCGCTTCGCGCACCTTTTCGAGCGGCACCCCAGGGATGAAGAAATCGAGCGCCTTGCCCTCCATGTGCAGGGAATGGCGCGCCACGCCGTTCGAGCGCCGGCGCAACATCTCGTTGGTGCGCGGCGAGCGATACGACGAAATGACGTGGACCTTCTTGTCGATGCCGAACTCGCGCTGCACCTCCCAGACCGCATCGAAGAGCTGCGGGTCCATGGTGGTGACGTCGTCGGTGCGCCAGTCGCGCAGGAAATGATTGAGCTTTTTCAGGCCGTCGTCGTCGTAGCGGCCGTTGCGCTTGAAGGTGACGGTGATTTCGTCGCCGCGATGCACGTGGTGCATCGAGATGGTGCGGGTGTCGCCGTTGGCGACCGCGGTGTGCAGGCCCTCGGACCCCAGCATCGTGAGGATCGCCGCGAGCGCGAGGCGCTGCGTAACGCGCTGAGCAGTCCCCCCTCTGGCCTTGCGCGCTTTACCGACTGGCACGAAGCATTCCGTTGGCTGTTGACACGAGAAGCAGGCGGTCCGCGCTGCGGCGCAGCGTGGCTAACGCACTGTTACGAGGCTGGGTTAACGCGAGATTATCTTCCCCCGACGCGTTGTCGCGATTGTGATAAGATTTGACTGTGGCGAAATATGGCCTTGTCCCCAATCACAAAACCGCCCGCCAACTGGATGGTTAACGGGCGGTCTGGAACGTCCTGCCCCGGCGCCGGTAGTTACGGGAACAGCCGGCCGAAGAAGCTCTGAACCGGGTCGCCCTGGACCACGCGGCGTCCGCTATTTCGCGAGGAAAACCAGTCGGCGAACGGGCTTGCCTCACGCATCTGGTAGCGCAACTGGTCCGCCGGAATGCCGGTTCCAGTCGGCCGGGTGGCCTGGGCGACGTCGGCGACGCGGCGCTCGCTGGATGACTTGAGGATCGCGATGTGCCGGGCATCGTGGCCGTAGACGTCGGCGAATATCCGCAGGTTTCCGGCTTCGTCGACCACGGCCGTTTCGTAGGACTGATGCACCGGTATGGCGGTCGGGAAGTTGATGTTGATTTCCGACGGCCCGTACATCGAGCGCAGACGCTCGGCGGTGTATTTCTCGTTTGGCAGCGTGATCGACAGCAATTTCTCGGCATAGACCAGCGGGTTCTCGACCCGCATGCAGCCATGGCTGTAGGCCCGCCGGTCATGGGCGAACAGGTGCTTGTCCGGCGTGTCGTGCTGATACACCAGGAACTTGTTGGGGTAGTTGAAGCGGATGCGGCCGAGCGCGTTCTTGTCGCCTGGCGGCTGGAACATGCGCACGGTGCCGTCGCGGTTCTGCTCCATGCGCAGGCCGAGCTGGGCCAGCGTCGCCGGATCCTGCCGCAAGGCCGGGAGATAGCGGTTCGCGATCAGCGAGGGCGGCACGTTCCAGGTCGGATTGACGGTGATGAAGCGCATCGAGCCGGTCATGATCGGGGTCGCCTGCTCGGGCTTGCCGACCACCACCTTGGTTTCCCAGTTCAGCTTGCCGTCGCGGAACAGGCGCAGACGGTATTCGGGAATGTTGAGCAGCACGTAGTTCCTGCCGAGATCGCGGCCGAACCAGCGCCAGCGGTCCATATTGGCAATGATGATGTCGACGTTGCGCTCGCTCTTGGGTGCCGCATTCAGCGCGCGGAAGGTGGCCGGACCGGCAATGCCGTCGGCGGAAAGCCCGGCGCTCTGCTGGTAGGCTCTCACCGCATCGGCCACAGTCTGATCGTAGACCGTGGAGGTCTCGTCGCCTGCGACCTTCAGGCGCTTGCGCAGCAGCGGCACGCGCGGGTCGCTGATATTCAGCTTCATGCTCGGACCGTCCGGAATCCGCACGATCTCCTCGGCCGGCGCGTCTGCCTTGCCGCGCAGTTCGGCAAGCTTCGCCTTCAGCCGGCGATATTGCGGATGCGGCGGCTGGAAGGAATCCAGCGTCGCCTTAAGATCCTTGGAATTGGCGATTTCCTTGAGGATATCAGCCGGATCGGGCGCCTCGCGTTCGAAGCCAATGTCGTTGTGGACGCGCGAGTAATGGACGCGGCCCATCGAGGCATGGCGGGCATATTGCAGAAGCTCGCCGGCCAGGCGCAATTCGGCTTCCGCCAGCGCATCGAGATCGCCATCCTTGAAGGACGGGATCTGGTAATCGTCAGGCTCCAGGCCGTGCTCGTCGACGCGCTGCAGATAGGCGATGGCCTTGTCGGCGGCTTCGGAACGCTTGCCGTTCGCAACAAAGATCGGCTCGTAGTTGCGCTCCTTGTAGAAGGCTTCGGCGCCGGTGCGCTCGTTGCGGCGGGCGAAATAGCGATCCGCATTGCGGCCGGTGATGAGCTCGCGCAGCTTGTCCGAGAATGCCTGGTCGGCGACCGTCACCGCGGGCTGGGCGGCGGGTTCGGAGGCGGGCGCTGCGGCCGGCTGCGCCGTCTCCGCCGCCGGTTCTGCGGCGGTGGGCGCAGCGGTGGCGGGCTCGGCACTGGGCGGGGCGATCGACTGGGTAACGAGCGGCTCGGCCGATGCGCTGACTGAGACGGAAGCCGGCATTGCCGCGTCGCTCCGGCCTTCGATCCGGACCACTTCTTCCGGGCTCACCGACTGGGACGACGCCGGTACGGTCATTCCAAGAACGAGGGCAAGCGCGGAGCTCGCCAGAATGCGGTCAATGCGGTGGCCGCGCATTACAATCTCCCAAGCCGAGCCCCGAGCGGAGCACAAATATCATCGATTGCAGGCATCTTAACGGCAACGCCGCAACAGAAGCGAATTTTTGCCGCGGCGCAATCTTGCTGCGGCAATAACGCCCTCGCGACCGGCGTTATTGGCCGAAATGTTACCCCGCAGCCACGGGATCGTTCCCGCCCTCAGGGATTTGGCCCGGCGACTCAAGCCCTTCGAGCTTCCGGTAGAGGGTGGACCGCCCGATTCGCAATCGGCGCGCGACTTCCGACATCTGGCCGCGGTAATGGGCTATCGCAAAGCGGATGATCTCGGCTTCCAGTTCGTCGAGCGGGCGAATATGCGCGCCGTCGAGCAGCGCCAGCCGGTCCGGGGCAAAGGACGGCGTCGGATCAACCACCAGCGCGAGGTCGCTTCCGCCGCGGGCGGCGGCCTCGTCCGGCACCAGCGTCGCCGCGTCCGAGGCGTTTACGACGGAATCGCGCGCCGCGATCTGTGGAAATTCCTGAACCCCGATCTCCTCGCCATCGGCAAGCACCACGGCCCGGAACACGGCGTTCTCGAGCTGACGGACATTGCCCGGCCAGCGCGCATGATTGAGGAGCGCCATGGCCTCGCCGGAGACTGCCTTCACCGTCTTGCCTTCCTCGGCGCAGAAGCGAACCAGGAAATGCCGGACGAGGTCGGGGATGTCTTCAGGCCGCTCCCGGAGAGGCGGGACAGAGATCGGAAAGACATGCAGCCGGTAGAACAGATCCTCGCGGAACCGGCCGGACTTCACATCGGCGATCAGATTGCGGTTGGTCGCGGAAATCACGCGGACATCGACCGGCAGGCTCCTGCGAGCGCCGATCGGCTCGATTTCGCCTTCCTGCAGCGCACGCAGCAGCTTGACCTGTGCCGCGGGCGGCAATTCGCC
>NZ_JBKBVB010000136.1:0-11374 GCF_046289595.1 Pseudorhodoplanes sp. | reverse complement strand
CGGCGCTGGCAGAACGGACGGCTCGAGCGGAGCGAGACACCATGGGGTGATGTCTTCAGCCTGTTGCGCGATCTGCGTCCCTGGGGTCCGCTTGACCGGGTCAACAGGGATGAAGCTAATTCCGCGTTATCGCAACGCTATGCGCTGCGCCGCTCGGCAAGGGCGAGCACCTCGTCGAGGTGGCGGATCACCTCGATCTCCACGCCGCGCCGGCCCGCTGACGGGGTCACCACGATGCGGGCGATAAGGCGGCGCAGCTGGGGCGCAGCTTCCTTGCGGGTCTCCTCGTCGGCCAGCTCGCGGTGGAGCTGCTGCACGGCGGCGCGGTATTGCTGCGCGAGCCCTGGGCGCTGGCTCTCATCGATCCCGGCGGCGCCGCTGATCGCCCGATCGGAAAATTCGCCGACGATCGACCAGCCTTCCGCCTCGGCGCGCGCGCGGCACGCGGCAAGCTGATCCTCGATCGAGCGAGGATTTTGCAGGGTGCTAGAATATCTGGCGTAGATCAGCGTCCGCACGAGTCGACCTTTCGCAAGCGGCGGCCTGGGCGGCGGCAATGTCGCGCCGGGCGTGAGCGCGCGCAAGGGCCCGCGCGATCTCGATCACGAGCGGATCGGAAGGCGCGGGGCGGGGGATGGTCATGCCGCCGTCCTCGTGGGCAGCGCATCGCCCCATTGCTCGGCCATGGCGCGGGCGATGCCGGGGAAAAATCTGCTCCGCTCCTTGTCGCGGTCCGGCCCCGGCGGCATCCGCCAGACGCGCGCCAGCGGCTGCGCATCCGCGCCAAGGCCCAGCGCGGCGCGGGCCGCTTCGAGGGTGGAATAGAGCGGCTCCAGCGGTTCCAGTCCGCGCAGCCACAGGCAGGTGCGCTTGGTCTCCCAATCGCCGAACTGCCAGGGCTGCACGGATTGGGCAGGGGGGCGATAGTTGGCGATCCGCGCCTTGGCGTGGCGGTGCATCACGGGGTTTTCGACCGCGACGCGCGGCACAGGCGCGTTCCAGAGCGCTGAGAACAGCGCCGCGCCTTGGTCAAGCTCCGCCCAGATATCCGCCATGGTGCGCCCCGGCGGTGGGGCTGAGAGCCAGCGCGCCCCGGAATTACACAGCCGAGTGCAGGGGGGATGGGCGACGATGAGCAAATCCCAGCCATCATCGAGAATGTCGCGCACATCGCCACGGATGTGGCGGTTGCTCCCATCCTCAGCGGGGCGTAGGTCGCATGACCAGGCATCATGCCCGCGCTCGGCGAAGGCCCGGCGCACGATGCCGCTAAACTCGCAGGCGACGAGAACGCGGGCCATCAGTGCCCCCTGCCCAGCAGCCGCGCCAGCCAGCCTGCGCGTTCTTCCGGCATCGGGCGCAGCGGGCCGTAGTGCCAGCGCCTCTGGGCATCATTAAGCGGCTCGCGGGCGCGGGTGCGTTCACACGGTTTCATGCGAGGCTCCAAAGCAGGAGGGAGTAGGCGTAGAGCGCGCCGATCCACAGCGCGGCCCCGGCGAAGGCCTCGGCAAGGCGACGGGCGATCATGCCAGCACCGCCAGCGCGGCGAGCGCGTAGGCCAGCGCCACGAGCGCAGCGATGAGCGCGCACTCGGGGTGTAACCGGGTCATGCCGTTCCTCCCGGTGGCGGGGGCATCGCGGCCCAGTGCGTCCAGTGCGCGAGCGGCGTCACCGGGTAGCCCGACGCGATCACGAGGCGCTCGCTCGAAGGGCCGCTGTCGCGCGCCAGAATGACCGTGCCTGCTTTCACGATCCGATCGTGCGCGTCGCAGATCAGGATCGTGCGCCCGAGCGGCGCGGTGGTGATCGGGCGCCATTTGACGCGCACGCTGCTGCCCAGAAGATGTGAGGTGGTGCTCATGCCGCGCTCTTCTGGCTGCGCCGCCGGTGATCATAGGCGGGCGCGCCGAGGGCGTTGGCGAGGATCATCAGATCGCGCGCCTTTTGCGCGGCGCGCGCGTCCTTGGGGTTCGCCTCGGCCCGGGCGATGGCAACATCGCGCGCGCGGGCGAGCTCGGCCAGCGCGGCGTCGGGCGAGGCGATGTGATGCGCCATGACGGTGCAGGTGTGGCCGATCGGGAAGATCGCGGGCACCTGCAGCTCGGGCAGCCTGGCCCCGGCCATGGCAGCGATGGCGAGCCACAGGCGCGCGACCTCGTTGGCCGGATCGCCCGGCCAATCGCCGTTATCGACCGCGCGCTTAAGGGCGGCGCGGCGTTGAGAGAACTGTTCCTCGGCAATGCGGGCGATGGTGGCGCGCGATAAGGTCATGGGTGCCTCCTGTGAGGCCCATTGGGTAAATGATGGTAATACCCAACGTCAAGCGAAATGTTGGGAATACCCATCGGGCTTGCTGACGGACCGTCACTGCATCATGTTCAGCCCATCACAGGTTTCCGAGGTTGGTCGCGGATGCTGGAGATGTTCGAGGGGATTTCGTCATTCGTTGCCGGAAAGCGGGTCATGCCGCCCTTGCCGCCCGGTCGGCAGGCAGTCCTTGCCGGCGAAGATGAGCCCTCCGTTTCAGATCAGCGCGACGAAACCGCCTCGCTCGCACTTTTCATCGAGTATCGCGACGCGAAGGGCGTCGTCAGTGCAAGACGGATCGTCTGCCGAAGCTACGATGTGGCCACGGACATGCTGACAGCCTGGTGCTTCGAGCGCGAGGCGCTGCGTCAGTTCCGGATCGATCGAATTATCAGCGCTGCCTGCACCCGGACCGGCGAATTCTTTGATCTTCCTGATCTGGTAAGCAAGCTGCGCGATGGATCGACCCCGGTGCGCGATAGCGGGCTCAACCTGGTGCTCAGGGTTCTGACCTTTCTGATGCGCTGCGACGGCGTGCATTGGACAGAGCCCGAAGCCCTTGAGCAGGCGATCACCAGTTATGCCATGCGGTTTCACGGAGACGATGCGATGGTCGAGCAGGCTTTGCGGCAGGCACGCACCATGGCGCCTGACGAGACCGATTTCATCAAAGCACTCTACAGCATCGGGAAACATCCCGATCGCGCGCGCCTTGCCCGGGTTATCCAGCAGCACGCGCGCGCAGTTATCGACGCAGATGGCGTGATTTCCCCAGAGGAAGCGCGGCTTGGGATGGAACTGGACGCGGTCCTGCGAAGGCTCGCGGCTGCGGACTAACCGAACAGCAGATCGGTCTGCGGCAGTATGCGGTGCACCGCAGATCGGTCTGCGGCAGTATGCGGTGCACCCGCGCCACCCGGCGGCGCGGCACGGTGAAGATGGCCGCCGGGTTGAACTGTTCGAGCACCAGCTCGCGCGTGGTGGCGCGCACCAGGCGCTTCACCAGCACGCTGGTGACGTGGTCTTCCTCGCCGTTCGTCAGCTGCACCAGCACATAATCGCCCGGGCGCGGCGGGCGGGTGGGATCGACGATGCCGACTTCGCCGGGCTCGAAGCGGGGCATCATGCTTTCGCCATGGAAATAGATGGCATAAAGATCGCGCGCGCCCCGCAATGCCGGCGGGCGCGCGATCATCCGCACGGTGTGATCGGCATCGAAGCTTGAGCGCTCGATATCGAGCAGCGCGCCACTTTCATCCTCGAGCTGGATGGGCGCGCAATCGCCGGTGCCCACCAGCGGGATCGGCGGCAGATCGGGCATTGGCCCGCGCCAGTCGATCCGCCGGTCGCTGATCGTCACCTCGCTGAGCACAGTGTCGGGATTGTCAGTGGCGCCGACCAGGTAATCGGAGCTGACCCCGAGCTCGCGAGCCAGCGCATTGAGGCGCGCGGCTGACGGCACGTTGACGCGATCGGGATCCAGCAGGTCCCGGACATAACCGGCGTGCGCGCCGATCGCGAGGCTGAGCTGACGCTTGCTGCGTCCGCTTTTTTCGAGCTGCTCGGCGAGGCGTTGGGGCAGGATTTCCGCGATGTTCGGCATCGCTGGATATTCCCACGCCGGCATGATCGCGGGAAGGTCGGGAATTCCCACTTGACCAATGGTGGTAATACCCATCATAACGATGGGTAATGAAACCCACCCCTTCCCTTTCGCTCGTCGATCACCTGCGCCAAGCTGCCTGGATCTGGGTTGCCGCGCACGACGCATCCTTCGCCCGCCTCGGCAAGTCCGTCGTCAATGACGGTGGATTCTTCACCCGCCTCGAAACGCAGGTGCAAGGCACGACCACCGCCACGCTGGAGAAATTCGCGGCGTTCCTTGCCGACGCGGCCAACTGGCCGGAGGGCGCGGTTCCTCAGGAGGCGATCGACCTGGCTCATAGGGTCGGAGTTATCACGCGGGAGGCCCAAGATCATGCGTCCTGATCTGGCCTCGAAGCATTATCTGGCCGAGCGGCTCGCCAATGTCCTGCGCCGGTTCGAGCACGAAGGCGGCGCGATCGAGGCGCTGGCCCGCGCCGTCGGCGAGACCCCGCGCGATCTGAGGCGCTGGGCCGATGGTGTGACCCTGCCCGGCCATGTCTTCTGCGCGTTGCTGGGCGAGCTGCCGCGTCATCTCGCCGATGCGCTGATCCGCCCGACCGGCCTCAGGCTGGTCGCCATCGATCACGACGAGAGCGCCAATGCGCTGCTGGTGGCCGCCCGGCTCAACAAGCTTGCCGGCACCATCGCCGAGGCCGCCGCCGACGGGCGGATCGACCACCGCGAGCGTGCCGCGATCGGCCAGCTGGCGCAGGCGACCATCACCCAATTGCAGCCGCTGGCAGGAGAGTGAGCGATGCTCGCCAGCTATCACGACAGGATGATTTGCCCCCTGCGCTGGGGGCGTGAGGATAACCGGCCGATCCCCGAGAGCGCGCCGGTGCCAGCGCGGCGGCAGGCCGAGCCGCGCCAGGGCCCGGCTGCTGCCGAGAGCGTGGCTGCTGCAGGAGCGGCTTAGGTGCTCTGCGCGCCCGAGCACATCTGGCGCTGGGCCGAAACGGCCGCGCCCGGCCAGCAGGAAAGCTATGGCCGAGGCCAGCGCGCCCCGGCCGATCTGGTGGCGGCGATGCGCCCGCTCGTCGAGGCCGGAGTGTTGACTCCGGTGCGCAAACGCGAGGGGGACAATTTCCTCTTCATGGTGCAGCGCGGCACCGGCGCGCTGCCTGCTGCCGAGCGGCGGCGGCTCTCGCGCGGCCCAGTGCGGCGCAAGATCGTGCGCCGTTCGGAACTGTCGCGGGTGTTCCAATGCCTGCTCGCCGCGGCGGTGCGGAACCGCCCCTGCCCCAGCCTCGCCCAGATCGCCCGGCGCTGCGGCCTGCGGGGCAAGGGCGCGGCGCAATACCGCGTCTCCCAGCTGGTGCGCAAGGGCCGCATCGCAATCGAGGAGCGCGGGCCCGATCAGCCGCGCATCGTCACCATCCTCACCGGGCGTCACGCCGGCAGGAAAACGAGGGGAGAGTAAACGTGAAAAGTGCCGCGAAGCGCTATACGGCGAAAGCGCTACCCAATGGCGCTCCACGCCACGGGGTGACTTGGCCGGTAGTGATGCTGACCAAGCGGATGGGGAGCTTTAAGCGCATCATCTTTCTCTCCCGCGCCGAGGCCGAGGCGCTGCGCGATGCGCTGGCGGCGGCGCTGCGGGATTTCGACCCGGCCAAGGATCTGGCGGCGGATGTCGCCGCGCGCCCCCGTGCCTACACCGGGCCCTTCCCCGTCCGCGGCGCCACGCTTGCCTATCTCGGCTTTTGCGAGGGAGAAACGTGATGCCATTCGAAACGATTGAAAATATCAAAAAGCTAGCCGCGCAGATCGCGGTTTTCCCCGAGGGCGTGCGTGTCGAGGCGCGCGCGCTGACCAAGGCCGGCCGCACTTATGCCCGCTTTATCAAGATCACGATCGGCGCGCAGCTGGCCAGGAAGCTGTTCTGGCGCGACGAGAAGGTGCCGATCGAACTCGCTTTCGGCACCGGCAAGGACGCCGGCAAGATCCGCGCGGTGATGGACGCCTCGGGCGGGCAGTTCGTCGCCCGGCGCATCCGGCAGGGCCATTATACGATCACCATCAGCGCGGCGACCGCGGATGGGCTGTTTTCGCTTACCTTTCCAAGGTTTGACATCCCTGCGGTGGAGCCGGTGCACGAGATCGGCAAGCCGCCGATGCTGGTCTTCAAGGCCAGCGAAGAAATGCTGGCGGCGGAATGAACCCCGTGCCGCCCCCTCTGACGCCGGCCCAGTGGCTGCGCCACCTGAGCGCGCAGGCCTTTGGCGTGAGCGAGGCCGAGATGTTCGGCCCGAGCCGCAAGCGCCCGATCTCGATCGCACGGCAGGCGACCTGCTATGTGCTGCGGCGGCGCTTCGCGCATCTTTCCTATCCGGCGATTGCCAAGATGATGCGGCGCAAGGATCACAGCACCATCATCTTCGCAGTGCGGCAGACCGAGGCGCGCATGGGGCGCGATGCCGATCTGGCGCGCAAGATCGCCGGGCTGATCGCGCTGCCTGTGCCGCCTCGGCCACAGGATGCTCACGTGCGCGCCTGGGCCGCGCTCAAGGCCGCGCGGGCGCGCGCAAATGCGCTCGCGCCCATCGCTGATGATCCCGATCTGGCCGAGTGCGTTGAGGCCGCGCCGGCGCACGCAAATCCGCTCGCGTCCATCGCTGATGATCCCGATCTGGCCGAGTGCGTCGAGGCTGGGAAGGTGGTGTGCGCGCAATGCGAGCGGGCTGTCACGCCTGCCGAGGCGCAGCGCTGCCGCTGGCGGCTGTGCGGGTTGAGGTGGGCGGCCTGATGGCGCGGCAGGGGAAGCTTTCGGCGCTCTATGTCGAGGTGCTGGGCGCGCCGCAGCAGGCCTTGCCCGGCCCGCTGTTCGACATCGCCTCCGATCTGGCGCGCGAGATCGTGGCGCGCCCGCTCGATTATCGCGGCTGCCAGCGGCTCGAGGCGCTGGGCGTCGATGGGCGGTTCGTGGCCGAGCTGGGGGCGATGTGCGCCATCGGTGCAGGCCGGGTGCAGCTTTCGCCCGATGGCGCGCGCTGGGAACCGCACGGCCCCGATGCCCGCCTGCTGCTGGCGGTGGCCGAGTGCGGCGCGCTGGCCGATATCATCGCGGTTTCCACCACGCATCCCGATCAGGTGGCGCGGCGCACCGGCTTTGGCTGGTGCCTCGGCTTTGAGCGCTATGAGGAAGCGCTGGCCGCGGCGGTGCTGGCCGAGCGGCGCGTCAGTCTGCGGATTTTTCCCGATCCGCTCGAGTGGCTGCGGGGGCGCGCTCGCGGCATCTGCGTGCTCGATTGGGGCCTCGCCCTGCCGCAGCTGCGCGGGCTGGGCGAGCGGGTGACGCTGGAATGCGATGCGGGCGCGGGCGCGCGGATCAGGGCGCTGCTCGAGATCGGCGGCCTGCCGCGCGTCACCGAACTGCCCCCGCGCGCCTCGGCAATCGCGGCCTGATGCCATGGCGCAGGGGGGCAATTTCGTGCGGATCGAGGCCGCGCCGAACCTGCCGATCGATCTGGAGGCCGCGCGCCTGCCGCTCACCGATCTCGGCAATGCCGAGCGCTGGCGGCTGCGCTTTGGCGCGGATTTCCGCTTCTGCGACAAGATCGGTTGGTTCATGTGGGACGGCCGCCGCTGGCGGCTGCTGTCCGAGGAAAAGGACGCCCTGCCGGCCGAGGTGATGCAATCGGTCTTCGTGACGATCCGCGCGATCCGCAATGAGGCGGCGCTGATCGCGGCGCTGGGCTGCGAGGATCCCGAGGAGCTCGACGGGGTCAAGCTTCAGAACTTCCAGATCTGGGCCATGGCCCGCGCCGCCGGGGGCTGGAACGCGCTCGAGCGCGCGATTCGCGCGAGCTTCCCGCCAGGCCCGGACGGGGTGCCAAGCGGCGAAAGCGACAAGGCCGTGGCTGCGGCGAGCGAATTCGTCGCCAACTGCAAGACGCGCGACAAGGCCTTTTCCACCGCGCCGGGCCGGCGGCAATTGTGGTCGGACGCGATTGCCGCGCACGCCAAGGCCAGCGAGGCCAGCGGCAAGCTCGGCGCGATCGCCAGGATCGCCCGCGCCCTCCCCGGCATCGCCATCGAGCCGGACAAGCTCGACGCTGAGCCCATGGCGATCAACGTCCTGAACGGCACGCTGCGGCTCAAGCGGCGCAGCGTGAAGCGCTCACCCGAAGAGATCGCCGCGGGCAAATCCGAATGGAAGGCCGATGGCTGGAAGATCGTCAGGGAGCCGCACCGGCGCGAGGACCTGATCACGAAGCTCGCGCCGGTGAAATATGCCCCCGCCGCCACCGCCCCGGTCTGGGACGCCTTCATCGCCCAGGTGCAGCCCGATCCGATCATGCGGCGCTTCCTCCACCAGTGGTTCGGCCTCAGCCTCACGGGCGATATTAGTGAACAGAAGCTCGCTTTTTTCTACGGATCGGGCCGTAACGGGAAGGGCACGGCGGTGGAGACCGTGGCTTATCTCGCCGGCGATTATGCCGGGTCGATCCCGATTGAGAGCTTTCTCGACAATGGCATCCGTCGCCGCGGCGACCAGGCCACACCAGACCTCGCGCGGCTGCCGGGCGTGCGCTTTCTGCGGGTTTCCGAGCCGGAGCGCGGGGCCAAGCTCAACGAAGGGCTGGTCAAGATGGTGACCGGCGGCGATCCGGTGGATGCGCGGCACCTCAACCGGGGTTTTTTCACCTTCGTGCCCTGCTTCAAGATGACGATCAGCGGCAATCACAAGCCGGACATCAAGGACACCAGCGACGGGATCTGGCGGCGGATGCAGCTGGTGCCCTGGGCGGTGACAGTGCCGCGCGAAGAGGTTGACCGCGATCTGCCGGCCAAGCTGCGCGCCGAGGCCAGCGGCATCCTCAACCGCCTGCTCGAAGGCCTGTGCGACTGGCGCGAGCACGGCCTGATCGAGCCCGATCAGGTGCGCATGGCCACCGCCGCCTATCGCGATCAGAGCGATGAGCTGGGTCGGTTTTTGCACGATTGCTGCGAGGTCGGCGAGGACACGCCGCAGCGTCCGGTGCGCGTGGCGGCCAAGCTGCTGCACGACACCTATCTCGCCTGGTGCGAGCATGCGGGCGGCTCTCACTGGAAGATCGGTGGGTTCAAGAAAGCCATGCAGGACAAGGGGTTCGTCTCCAAGGCGAGCGACGGCATGAAGTGGCTCGGGGTGCGGCTGCGCGAAGGTATCGATCCCGAGGCCATCCGCGAAGGAAGGTGGAGCAGCCCTGATGAGGCGACAGAAGATGGAGCGCGCCAGGCTGGCCAAAAGGGCCACGAATGGCCCACCGGCGATGATCCTGATTGGGTGCCCGGCGATGACTGGTGAGCCTGCTATATCAATGCTTTATCGGCAGCGCTGGCGCGGTCGGCCCTTCCGCGCGGAAAAGGGCCGGAAGGGCGCAAACAGGCCGGTCGGAAGGTATTTTTCCTCGCGATTTCTGCGGGTTGTGGGCATTTGGAAGGCGCGGAAGGGCTTTCCGGGGTGCTCCATGTGAGAAGTGCAATGCAATTTTCAGCGCCCTTACCCCTGTTTTGCCTTCCGTCCCTTCCATTCCTTGTTCCAAAGAGAGGAAAGAGAGAAACAAGATATTGGAATTTAAAGGGGATGCGTGATGTTTTGGGGCTTCCGGGGTGTTCCGCTTGCGGCTGCCCGGGGCCTTCCGGTCAGAGGTGCGGCGGAAGGGGTGATCTATGGCGCTGATGGATATCGATGCGGTGGAGTGGTGGGAACACGATCAGGTGCGCGAGGCGCTGATCGAGGCGGTGCTGCTGTGGCGCCGAACACCCGGTGATGGGCGCTGGCCCTTCGCCTCGGACGGCCCTTGGCATCTCATGAGCCGCGACTTGCAGGCGGACTATGACGCGCGCGGCGGCGATCTGGGCGAGGTGGTGCCAAGGCCACTGCCGCTCTCGCGCGCCGAAGTTGCTTGGCGTGATCGGGTGACGGATTGGATGATGCTCGTCGGCGCGCTGGACATCGCAGAGCTCCACCGCCAGCTCGCCAGCGCCGCCCCTTCGCGCCGCGCGTATCTTGAGCGCCGCATACGTAAGCGCGAGAAACAGGCTCAGGCCGATCGCCGGCTGCTCGCTATCTGCCTCGATTATCACGCGCGCGGATGGGAGCGCCTGCCCTGGAAGCGGCGGATCATGCCTGCGCTTGGGCTACGGCGCGGTCAGGCCGGTTTGGAAAGGCGCTACAGCAAAGCCCTACGTGAGATCGCAGAGGCGCTGAACACCCCGGATTTCTGCGCGTCGAATTTGTCAAGGGGTATAATGTGAAGGCGTGGAGATTTCTGCAGTCGCTGATTGGGCCCCAAAAGGCTATGCGCAACGCCATGCTCGGCGCTGGCGTTTGGGCGGCGCGGGTGTGGGTCCTTTCCCGGCTTAGACCGAATACGGGAACCGGAGGCTCGGCCCGTGTGAGAGTTTCCGATTTTTCCGGACGCTCTGTTTTTTCTTGCGGTTTGGCCCATGGCTGAGGTTCTGATCGCCTCGCTTGGCGAGTTCGCGGCGATCCCCGGCGTTCCGTCGGAGCCGACGCTGCGGCGGCTGATCAAGGACCATCCCGATTTTCCGGCGGTCCCCGGCACCAACGGGCAGGCCTACGAGATCGATGTCGCCGCGGCGATCGCCTGGCTGAAAGAGCGCGAGGCGCGCCGCATCCAGGCCGAGCGCGACCATGCCGAAAGGGTAAGGCAGCTTGGCCTCGCGCTGCTCGGCGAAGGCGCGGCGGCTGATGTTTCGCAGGCCGGCCTTTCGATCGACGAGCGCAAGAAGCTGCTCGAGGAAGAGTTCTACGCGATCAAGGTCGCCGAAAAGCGCGGCGAGCTGATCCGCAAGGCCGATATCGAGGCAGCCATTGCGGATGTGCTGGCGATCGATGCGCAGCGCCGGAGCGATTTCATGGTCCGGCTCGCCAAGCGGGTGAGGCTCACCCGCGATCAGATCGCGGCGGCCGAGGAGCTGCTGGAATATGATCGCCGCCAGTTCGCGGCGGCGTTGAAAGGGGTGACGGAGACCAGGCATGCTGATGCAGCGGGTGGAGGCGCTGCCGCCGTTTGAAACCGGCGCGCAGCTGATCGCCCGGCTCGCCGACATCTACCTGCCCAAGGAGCGGCTGACGGTTTCGCAATGGGCCGAAAGGTTCATGCCGCGCTATGATCCGCTGGCGCTGCCCTATCTCGCCGAGATCATGGACGCGCTGGGCGATCCGGAGACGCCGGAGGTGGGCGACATGGGCCCGGCGCAGGCGGGCAAGAGCACCGTGGGCGAGGCCTGGATGGGCTGGACGATCGACAGGGCGGGCGTGCCGTTCCTGATGGTGCAGCCGGACAGGGCGGCAGCCGAGGCTTTCGTCAAGCTGCGGATCAACACGCTGGTGCGCGAAGTGCCGGTGCTGCGCGCGGCGCTGCTGCCCGACAGCAGCGCCGACAACATGCACCTCAAGCTGTTCAAG
>NZ_JBKBVB010000233.1:0-2191 GCF_046289595.1 Pseudorhodoplanes sp. | reverse complement strand
CTGGGCGATGCCGACGTGATGGTGGCGGGGGGCGCGGAATCGCCGGTGGACCGGCTGTCGCTTGCGGGATTCGCCGCCTGCCGTGCGCTGTCGACCGGCTTCAACGAGACCCCGGAACGCGCGTCGCGTCCTTATGACAAGGACCGGGACGGCTTCGTGATGGGCGAGGGCGCGGGCGCGCTGGTGCTTGAGGAATACGAGCATGCCAGGCGGCGCGGTGCGAAAATCTATGCCGAACTGATCGGCTACGGCATGTCGGGCGATGCCTATCACATCACGGCGCCGTCGCCCGACGGCGAGGGCGCCTTCCGCTGCATGAGCGCCGCGATCAAGCGCGCCGGCATTTCGCCTGGCGACATCGACTATATCAATGCGCATGGCACGTCGACCATGGCCGACACCATCGAGCTCGCTGCGGTGGAGCGCGTCATCGGCAATGCCGCGGCAAAAGTCTCGATGTCCTCGACCAAGTCCTCGATCGGCCATCTGCTCGGCGCCGCCGGAGCGGTCGAAGCCATCTTCTCCATTCTGGCGATCCGCGATCAGGTCGCACCGCCGACCATCAATCTCGACAATCCGTCCGTCGACACCCCGATCGATCTGGTTCCGCATCGGCCCCGCCAGCGCGAGATCAGGGTCGCACTGTCGAATTCCTTCGGCTTTGGCGGCACCAACGCGACATTGGTGCTGCGCGCGCCCGACTGACTGCGGCGGCGGCCGGCGTCTGCCACAGCCGCGCCATACCGCAGGTGTACCGGACTCGTTTGACAGTAAGGGATTTCCTGCCTGATCGTCTGGACATGCAGGGTGACCGCCGCATATTGATACTGAGACGTTCGGTGCCTTGCCCAGACGCCGATCACGCCGCGGGGGGACCATCCGTTCCTGACCGATCGCGTTGACCGCAACTGATCTCGCTTTCCGGATTCGAACCGCGATGGATGACAACAGGACGACCCCGCGCTCAGCCCGCGCCGCGCTCGAACCGGAGCGCATGCCCGCGCCGAAGCGGCGCTCGCGCCGGGCGCGTCATCCCGTGGTGATCGTCGGCAATGCGATTTTCACGCTGGTGCTGTTTCTCGTGCTCGCCCTTGGCGCGGTTGTCTATTGGGGCAACCAGCGTTTCGAGCAGCCGGGACCGCTGACCGAGGACAAGATCGTCAACATTCCACGCGGCCTCGGCGTGCGCGACATTGCCGAGCTGCTGGCGCGCGAAGGCGTGATCCGCGACCCGTGGATTTTCGTCGGCGGCGCTGCGGCGATGAAGGCGCGGGGCGCCGATCTGAAATTTGGCGAATACCAATTCGCCAAGGGCGCGAGCGCGCGCCAGGTTGCGGAGACGCTGGTCGAGGGCAAGGTGGTCCAGCATCTGATCACCATCGCCGAGGGGCTGACCTCCGAGCAGATTGTGGCGCGGCTCCTGGAGAACGACAAGCTCACCGGCACGGTGAGGGAAGTGCCGCGAGAAGGATCGCTGCTGCCGGACGGCTATCGCTTCACCCGCGGCACCACGCGCGACGATATGATCAAGCGCATGCAGGCCGCGCAGGCGCGGGTGCTGCAGGACGCCTGGGAGCGCCGCGCTCCCGAGCTGCCGGTCAAGTCGCCCGAGCAGCTTCTGATCCTTGCATCGATCGTCGAGAAGGAAACCGGCAAGGCCGAGGAGCGCACGCGGGTCGCGGCGGTGTTCGTCAACCGGCTCAATCGCAAGATGAAGCTGCAATCCGATCCGACCATCATTTACGGGTTGGTGGGCGGCAAGGGTTCGCTCGGCCGCGGCATTCTCAAGAGCGAGATCACGCAGCCGACGCCCTACAATACCTATGTGATCGAGGGCCTGCCCCCCGGACCGATCGCCAATCCCGGCCGCGCCTCGATCGAGGCGGTCGCCAACCCGGCGCGGACCAAGGAATTGTTCTTCGTGGCCGACGGCACCGGTGGTCACGCCTTCTCGGAGACCTACGAGCAGCATCAGAAGCATGTCGCCAAGCTGCGCGGTCTGGAAAAGGAGGCGCGCGACGCCGCCGACGCCGCTGCGAATGGCGCGCCCGGCAATACGGCGTCCGCCAGCAATGCGCCCGCCAACGCGGCGGCGCCCGTGGCGCAAAAGCCGGGGGCCGGGGCCGGTGGTGTGGCGAAGCGGCCGGCCGCCACCCAAACGGGGGCCCGCAACCCCCCAAAAGGAGGCACC
>NZ_JBKBVB010000232.1:0-2191 GCF_046289595.1 Pseudorhodoplanes sp. | reverse complement strand
GCAGGCGAGCGTCAATATACAGGTCGCGGCCAATGGCACCACCGGCATCGGCGGCGCGAGTTTCGAGGTGCTGCTGGAGCGCTGGAACGGCTCAAGCTGGGTGAGTGAAGGCGCGGCGGTCGCTGACACGGCCTATAATTACACCGACGCTGAAGGGGTGCCTTACAATCAGCCTTCGGCACACGTTTTCAGCCGTTCCTTAACGGTCACGGCGGGCAGCACGGTCAAGGTGCGGCTGCGCGCCCGGCGTTCGGGCGGGGCTTCGGTTGGCGGGCTGATCTCGGGCAGTCTGGTGCTCACGGCATGAGGCGGACGATGAAGCGGATCAAGGTGATCTATCAGGGCGAGAGCCTCGTCATCAGCGAGGATCAGCTTGGCGGTTACGCGGGCGCCGAGGTGCTGGGAGAGGCGAGCGCGGCAGACTGCGAAGCCTGCCCCTATCTGCTGGCCAGCCCCGAGCATCTGGCGAGCGTGCATGTGCAAAAGGCAATCGAGGCAGCGCTGATCGCCTCGGGCTATCGGCTCAATGCCGGGCTGCTGGCAGCCGAGGCCGAGGCGCTGGGCATGGAGCTTGAGGTGCTTGCCGAGCAGGTGCTGGCCAAGCGCAAGGATGAAAGGGCGTTCGAGGTGGAGCGGCGGCGCAGGAAAGTCGGAGTCGGAAAGTGACCCGTGAAGACCGCGAAGCCTTTGCCAGGCTTGCCGAGCAGGTTGGGCAGATCGCCAAATCGCTTGATGCGCTTGAGCACCTTGGCGAGCGCGACGTGGCGCGGGCGCTGCAAGACCTGGTTCAGATCGCGCCAACGCTCAAGGAATTGGCCGACAGCGCGCCGGCGCTCAAGGAACTGGCCAATGGCTACAAGGTCGCGGGCACGGCGGGCGTGTTTGTCAAGTGGGCTGCCGGGATTGCCACGGCGGTGGTGGCGCTGTGGGCCTTGCTGCGCCAGCTTTTCCATGGAGGTGCCGGATGAAGTGGCTTTCCAACCTGTTCGGCCGCCGCGAAAAGCCCGCGCCGATCCCGCCGCTGCCCGAGGGCATCAAGGCGGCGAATGAGGCGATCAACGCCCTGCCGCCCGATCCGCCGCCTGCGCCTGCGACAAATCCGGTCGCACATGCGCCGCTGCCGCCTGTCACGCATCGCCGCATCAGCCCGGCGGGGATCGCGCTCATCAAGCGCTTCGAGGGGCTGGCGCGCGTGCTGCCCGATGGCCGCATCGCCGCCTATCCCGATCCCGGCACCGGGGGCGAGCCCTGGACGATTGGCTGGGGCAGCACCGGCAAAGACCCATTCAACGGCGGGCGCATTGGCCCCAAGACGATCTGGACACGCGAACAGGCGGACATGGCTTTCGAGCGTCACATCGCGCAGTTCGAGCGCGAAGTGCGCGATCTGCTCGGCGATGCGCCAACCACGCAGGGGCAATTCGATGCTCTGGTGAGCTTCCACTACAACACCGGCGCGCTCGGACGTTCGACCCTGCTGCGGCGTCACAAGGCGGGTGACTATGACGCGGCGGCGCGCGAGTTTGCCCGCTGGAACCGCGCCGGGGGCAAGGTGCTTCAAGGTCTCGTGCGCCGCCGTGCCGCCGAGGCCGCGCTTTATCGGGGGCAGGCGTGATGTTCCCGCCGATCACCACGCATGACGGCCGACGCGCGCTCGCCTTTCTCGGCGTGATGGGCGGCTGCGTGGTGTTCACACTGTTCGCCGCTGTCAGCCTGTGGCTGCTGCGCGATCACCCGGGTTTCGTGTTCTGGCTGGCGCTGGCGGCGCATGTCCAAATCCTGGTCGGCATGACGGCGCTGGGCTGGCAGATGGGCCGGCGGCTGAGCGCCTCTGCCGGGCGGGATGGAGTTTCGATCAGCGACCGGGATGGAGGCCAGCATGATTGACGTGTCACCGCTCATCGCGCTCGCGCGCAAGGCTTGGGCGCTGCTCGGAGTGCGCGGCGCGATTGCGCTTGCCGCGCTCATCGCTCTGCCGATCCACGGCTGCATTGAGCACCGCGAGGGCTACCGCGAGGGCGTCAAGGCGGTCGAGGCGCGGCTCGCCAAGGCCGAGGCCGAGGCATTGCGCCGCGCCGAAAAGGCCCGCGCGCAAGCCGACAAGGCGGCTGAAACCCGCGCCCGGATCGAAGCCGAAACCCGCGCCCGCGATCTGGCGGCAATCGAGGAGGCAAAGGCCAATGACGCCAAT
>NZ_JBKBVB010000135.1:0-11680 GCF_046289595.1 Pseudorhodoplanes sp. | reverse complement strand
CATGCACCCAGCTTTTGGCGAATCAAACCACGCTCCGGTCACTCCCATCTGGTTCGCCAGCAAGACCACTTGGCCCGGCATTCGGGAGGGTCTGAGCCCGCTCGCACGCTCATATGCCGATACTGCGGGATTTGAGCCTAAGCCCGGCGCGCATCTTGCCCTTCCGGGGCCGGACGGCAGCCTTGCCGCAGTGTTGTTCGGCATTGAGGATGATGCCGCCAAGGCCAATCCGATGCTGCCGGGAAAATTGCCCGGACTGCTGACGTCGGGTGTCTATCGCTTTGCCAATGCGTCTCACGATACCAGGCTGGCGGCGATCGCATTCGCGCTCGGCGCCTATCGGTTCGATCGCTATCGCAACCGGAGCGGCAAGTCGGTCAGGCTGGTGCAGCCCGATGGCATCGATATCGCGGATCTGTCTCGTATCATCGAGGGTGTCACACTTGCGCGCGATATGATCAATACGCCCGCAAACGATATGGGGCCGGCGGATATCCACGAACAGACCAGGCTTCTCGCAGAGAAGCATGATGCATGGATCGAAGCGGTCACGGACAACGAACTGCTCCTGAAAAACTTTCCGCTGATCCACGTGGTCGGGCGTGCGGCCGCGCGGCCGCCGCGGCTGATCGAGCTGCGCTGGGGCGATCCCACGCATCCGAAGATCACGCTGGTGGGGAAGGGCGTCTGTTTCGACACCGGCGGCCTCGACCTCAAGCCCAGCAGCGCGATGCTGCTGATGAAAAAGGACATGGGTGGCGCCGCGGCCACGCTTGCGCTCGCGCATATGGTGATGGATCGCAAGCTGCCTGTCGCGCTGCGCGTGCTGATCCCGGCGGTCGAGAATTCGGTGGCGGGCTCGGCCTTCCGCCCGCTCGACGTCTACCCGTCACGCAAGGGGCTGACCGTGGAGGTCGGCAACACCGATGCGGAAGGCCGCCTGGTTCTTGCCGATGCGCTGGCGCTCGCCTGTGAGGACGATCCCGATCTTCTGATCGATATCGGGACGCTGACCGGTGCGGCGCGTGTGGCGCTCGGTCCGGACGTGGTGCCGTTCTATACCGGCGACGATGCCCTTGCGAATGCAATGATGGGGCATGGCATGAGGGAGCGCGATCCGCTGTGGCGTCTGCCGCTCTGGGCGCCCTACGAATCGATGCTCGATTCCAAGGTCGCGGATACCAGCAATGTCGGCACGGGCGCTTTTGCCGGATCGATCACCTGTGCGCTGTTCCTCAAGAAATTCGTCTCCAATCCGAAGGCCTGGCTGCATTTCGACATTTACGGCTGGACGCCCTCGGCCAAGCCGGGCCGTCCGGAAGGCGGCGAATGCCAGGCGGCGCGTGCGCTCTATGCGCTGCTCTGCGAGCGGTACGGCTGACCGTGACGTTCGACCCCCGTCTGACCCCGGCGCGTCCCGATCTTGCCGCAAAGCATCTCGAAGGGCAGGTCGAGGCCGAGCGCTTCGTCGATGCCACGACTTGCGAAGTCTTCGATCCGCATGCCGCGCTGCGGAAGGAGCCCTATCCCAATGCGCCACAGGAGACGCAGGCGCTAAAGGGCGAACGCGTCGCCGTCTACGAAACCACCGAAGAAGGCTGGTGCTGGGGTCAACTCGCCACCGACGGTTATGTCGGCTGGATTTCGGCAAACGCCCTGACCACGGCGTTGACCGAACCGTCGATGAAGGTGCAGGCGCTGAGTACGCTGGTTTTTCCCGGACCCGACATCAAGATGCCCCCCATCGAATCGCTGCCGCTCGGGGCGCGCATTGCGGTCGCGCGAATCGCGGAGCCGTTCGCGGTGACGGCGCAGGGCGGCTTCATCCCGGCGCAGCATCTTGCGCCGCTCGACCGCTTCGAGACGGACTACGTCGCAGTCGCTGAACGGTTTCTCGGAACGCCCTATCTGTGGGGCGGCAAGACCCATCTCGGCATCGATTGTTCCGGCCTGGTGCAGGTCGCGGTGACCGCTTGCGGTTTCTCCTGCCCGCGCGACAGCGACATGCAGGAAGCCTCGCTCGGCGAACCGGTGAACGCTGTCGGCGCGCTATCGATGCCGCAACGGGGCGATCTGATCTTCTGGCCGGGCCATGTCGCGCTGGTGCGCGACCGCAAGACCATCATCCACGCCAATGCGCATCACATGGCGGTTGCAATCGAGCCGCTCGATCAGGCGCTTGCGCGCATCAGGGCGGCGCGATCGGAGGTCCGCTCGGTGCGCCGGGTGATCGCGCGCACGCAGTCCGGCGTCTGACGCTTCGCTTTCCGCAAGGCGGCCGTCAGAAGCTGTCTTTCAGCAGGCCGCCTTGCCGCATTTGCGGACCGAATCGATCACGGCCTTCAGACCCTTTTGTCCGGGATGGCCCTGTATGGCGACGTCCCCGACCAGATAGGCCGGCGTTGCCTTCAGATTCAGCGTATCGGCGAAGCGGACATGCGCCTTCATGATGTCGGTGATGCCGTCTTCGTTCGCGGCATCCAGGACCTTCTGCAGGTCGAGCTTGAACTCGCTCGCGGCATTGATGGCGCGCTGGCCGTCGATGACGCCGCGTCCGGCATAGAGCGCGCGGTGGTAGCGGTAAAAGTCCTGCGGCTTGAGCATCTTCGACACCGCGATCTCGACGCGTCCGGCGAGGATCGAGGGAATGCCGAGAACCGGGAACGGCACCAGCACAAGACGCAGCTTGTTGTCGGCTTTCAGCAGCGCATCGATGTCGGCGGAGGCGCGGCGGCAATAGGGGCAATTCAGGTCGTAGAATTCGACGAGGGTGACGTCGCCCTTGGGATTTGCGGCAACGACGGCGCCCGGAAGTTTCTCGGCGGCAGCGACGCGGTCGGACGCGATACGATGATTGGCGACGCGGCTGCCGTCGTCGCCAAGGATCGGCAGCTCAGCACGCAGGCCCTGCGCTTGAGCGATAACGGGGAAGGCGAGAGCGAACAGGAAAGCAAGGAAACGTGACATGGATAACCGTTCTGGGGAGCCGTTTGCTGAACTGTCCCGCCTTCTCCCGCGCCTTGCCGCGAAACCCCAATCAAGATCTTGTTATGCCCGGTGCGACGCGCGCAACGTGACTATTGCGCCACGACGTTGCCGTGCGCGGTTTCGAGATTGAAGGCTGCCGCGAACAAGGCGCGCGTGTAATCGCTCTTCGGATTGGAGAACAGCTCCTGTGCCGGCCCTTCCTCAACGACCTTGCCGTTGCGCATCACGATCAGCCGGCTGGCCAGCGCCGCCACCACCCGCAGGTCGTGCGAAATGAACAGATAGGTGAGGTCGAGCCGCTTCTGCAGGCTGCGCAGCAGGTCGCAGATCTGGCACTGGATGAGCATGTCGAGCGCCGAGGTCGGCTCGTCGAGCACGATGAATTTCGGTTGCAACACCACGGCCCGGGCGATGGCGATGCGCTGACGCTGGCCGCCGGAGAATTCGTGCGGGTAGCGGAACCGCGTCTGCGGATCGAGCCCGACATCCTTGAGCGCCCCGATCACCAGCGCCTCGCGCTCATGTTTTTGCATGGAGGGATGGTGAACCTGCAGACCCTCCTCGATGATGTCGGACACCGACATGCGCGGGCTGAGCGAACCATAGGGATCCTGGAACACCACCTGCATCGCGCTTCGGTAGGGCCGCATCTCCTTGAAGGAGAGATCCTGCACCTCCTTGCCCATGAAAACGATCGGGCCCTCGGAGGAGATCAGCCGCAGGATGGCGAGCCCGAGCGTGGTCTTGCCCGATCCGGATTCGCCGACAATGCCGAGCGTCTCGCCCTTGCGCACGTCGACGGACACGCCGTCCACCGCCTTGATGTGCCCGACGGTCGACCGCAGGATTCCGCGCTTGATCGGAAACCAGACTTTCAGGTCGTCGGTTTTGACCATCGTCGGCGCGTGCGGCTGCATGGGCGCCGGATCGCGGGTCGGTTCGGCGGTCAAGAGCGCCCGCGTATAGGGATGTTCCGGCTCTGCGAAAACGCGCTTGACGTCGCCCTGCTCCACGATCTTGCCCTGGTTCATCACGCAGACGCGGTCGGCGATTTTGTGCACGATGCCGAGATCGTGGGTGATGAACAGCATCGCCATGCCGAGGCGGGATTGCAGATCCTTCAGCAGCTTGAGGATCTGGGCCTGCACCGTGACGTCGAGGGCGGTGGTGGGCTCGTCGGCGATCAGGAGTTCGGGCTCGTTGGCCAGCGCCATCGCAATCATGACGCGCTGGCGCTGGCCGCCGGACATCTGATGCGGATAGCTTTGCAGGCGGCCTTCGGGGTCGGGGATGCCGACCTGGGTCAGAAGGTCGATCACGCGCTTTTTCGCTGCGTCGCCGCGCAGGCCCGAATGCAGTTCGAGGATCTCGCGAATTTGCCGCTCGATGGTATGCAGCGGATTGAGCGAGGTCATCGGCTCCTGGAAGATGATGGTGATGTCGTTGCCGCGGACCTCACGCATGTCGCGTTCCGACGCGCCGATCAGTTCCTTGCCCTTGAAATGGATGGTGCCGCTCGGATGGCTGGCGGCCGGATAGGGCAGAAGCTTCATCACCGACAGGGCGGTGATGGATTTTCCCGAGCCGGATTCGCCGACCAGCGCCACGGTCTCGCGCGGCCTGACGTCGAACGATACCTTGTCGACGCACAGATTGGTGCGCCCGCCCTGGGTGAAGGCGATCGAGAGGTCGCGGACCGAGAGGAGAGGCGGCACGCTCATGCGAAGATCTTCCGCGGATCGAAGGCGTCGCGCACCGCCTCGCCGATGAACACCAGAAGCGAGAGCATGATCGCGATGGTGAAGAAGCCGGCGAGGCCGAGCCAGGGCGCCTGGATATTGGCCTTGCCCTGGGAGAGGAGTTCGCCGAGCGAGGGCGAGCCGGGCGGCAGGCCGAGGCCGAGGAAGTCGAGCGCGGTCAGGGTTCCGACCGACGCCGAGAGCAGGAATGGCAGCATGGTCAGCGTTGCCACCATGGCATTCGGAAGCAGATGCCGGAACATGATCCTGACATTGCTGACGCCGAGTGCGCGCGCTGCCATCACATATTCGAAATTGCGGCCGCGCAGGAATTCAGCGCGCACCAGATTGACCAGCGACACCCAGGAAAACAGCAGCAGAATGCCGAGCAGCACCCAGAAGCTCGGGGTCAGCACCGATGAAATGATCATGAGCAGGAACAGCGTCGGCACCGAGGTCCAGATTTCGAGCGCGCGCTGGAACAAGAGATCGACCTTGCCGCCGAAGAAGCCCTGCACCGCGCCCGCCGTGACGCCGATCACCGACGAGATCGAGGTCAGAATCAGCCCGAACAGCACGGAAATCCGGAAGCCGTAGATGATGCGGGCAAGCACGTCGCGGCCCTGATCGTCGGTGCCGAGCCAGTTATATTCGAGATCGCGGCACGAGGTGAGATTCTTGCGCTCGACCACCGGTTTGCATTGCTCTTCGGTGAGCAGCCAGGTCGGCTTGGACGGTGCCGGCGTCGGCAGATCGAGATTGTGCGTGCGGTAGGAATAGCGGATCGGCGGCCACCAGACGCGGCCGCCGGCCTCTGCGATCTTCTCCTGCAGATAGGGATCGCGGTAATCCGCCGCGGTCTCGAACTCGCCGCCGAAGGTGGTCTCAGCATAGGTGAAGAGGGCGGGGAAGTAGAAGCGCCCATCGTAGCGGATCATGAACGGCTTGTCGTTCGCGATCACCTCGGCAAACAGCGAGGTGATGAACAGGAACAGGAAGATCCAGAGCGAGTAGTAGCCGCGGCGGTTGCGCTTGAAGTTTTCCCAGCGCCGCCGGTTCATCGGCGACAGCCGCAGGGGCCGCCGTTCCGGCGGCACGACCAGACCGACCGGTCCGATCGATTCCTTGTCGGCTTCCGGCATCGTGGTGGGGACGCGCGCATCCATGATCAGACCTCGCGCGCCTCGAAGTCGATGCGGGGATCGACCAGCATGTAGACGATGTCGGACGCCAGCCCGACCACGAGACCGACGAGAGCAAAGATATAGAGCGTGGCAAACGTCACCGCGTAGTCGCGGTTCATAATGCTTTCGAAGCCGAGCAGGCCGAGCCCGTCGAGCGAGAAAATGGTCTCGATCAGCAGCGCCTCGGCGAAGAAGGCGCCGATGAAGGTCGCCGGGAAGCCGGCGATGATGATCAGCATGGCGTTGCGGAAGACGTGGCCGTAAAGCACGCGGGAATCCTTGCAGCCCTTGGCGCGCGCGGTCAGCACGTATTGCTTGCGGATCTCGTCCAGAAACGAATTCTTGGTGAGCAGCGTCATGGTGGTGAAGGCAGAGAGCGACATCGCGATCAGCGGCAGCGTCAGGTGCCAGAAATAGTCGAGAATCTTGCCGTACCAGGGGAGCTGCGCCCAATTGTCGGAGGTCAGGCCGCGCAAGGGGAACCAGTCGAAGAACGATCCGCCGGCGAACAGGATGATCAGCAGGATCGCGAACAGAAATCCGGGAATCGCATAGGCGACGATGAGAACGCCGGAGGTCCACGCATCGAAGCGGGTTCCGTCCTTCACCGCCTTGCGGATGCCGAGCGGGATCGAAATCGCGTAGGACAGAAGCATCATCCAGAGTCCGAGCGAGATCGAAACCGGCAGCTTCTCCTTGATGAGGTCGATCACCGTGACGTCGCGGAAATAGCTCTTGCCGAAGTCGAACCGCAGATAGTTCCACAGCATGAGGAAGAAGCGCTCATAGGCCGGCTTGTCGAAGCCGAATTGCCGTTCGAGCTGCTTGATGAATTCCGGGTCGAGCCCCTGCGCGCCGCGATAGCGCGTCGAGCCGCCGTCGATCGCGGAGGCGCCCTCCATGCCGCGGCCGGCGAAATCGCCGCCGGGCGAACCGGATATGCGCGAGGTTGCGCCGGTGTCGGAGCCCGACAATTGCGCGATCACACGCTCGACCGGGCCGCCCGGCGCAAACTGGATGACGACGAACGACACCAGCATGATGCCGAACAGGGTCGGGATCATCAGAAGCAGGCGTCGTAAGATATAGGCACTCATGCGATTTCGCCCATCATGGCCGATCTGCCGTCCCGCGGGAACCCGTCTCTGGCGGAAACGCTAGCCCCGCCGCTCCAGTTGCGCCGCCTTGGCGGGATCGTACCACCAGGTCTCCGGAATGCCGCGGGCATATTTCGGCTTTCCCTGCGCTGGCCGGTCGAACATGTCCCAATAGGCGATCCAGTGGGAGGCCTTGTACCAGTGCGGCACCCAGTAGCGGCCGGACCGAATGACGCGGTCGAGCGCGCGGCAGGCCGTCACGAGATCCGGCCGGGTCGGCGCCGCGACGATCCGGTCGATGAGGGCATCGATCACCGGATCGGAAATGCCCGCGAGGTTCTGCGATCCCTTGATCCCGGCCGCCTGCGACGAAAAATACGACCGCAGCGACTCGCCGGGGGCCGTCGAGAAGCCGAAGCGCTGGATCACCACGTCGAAATCGAACTCGTTGGTGCGCGACTTGAGCTGCACCGGATCGACCATCCGCACATTGGCGTCGATGCCAAGCACCGCAAGGTTCTTGATATACGGCATATGGTGGGCCTGGAAACCCGGTTCGTCGAGCAGGAACTCGATGGTCAGGCGCTCGCCGCGCGGCGTCACCCGCTTGCCGTCCTTGACCGGATAGCCGGCCTCGTTGAGGAGCCGCGTGGCATGGCGGAGCAATGCGCGGTCGTTGCCCGAACCGTCCGAGACCGGCGGGACGAAGGGCTCGCCGAAGACTTCGTCCGGCACCTTGCTCCGGAACGGCTCCAGCAGCTTCAGTTCGTCCGCGCTCGGCTTGCCGTTCGCCATCAGGTCGGAATTCTGGAACACCGAATGGGTGCGCTCGTATGAGCCGTACATGATCGAACGGTTGGTCCATTCGAAGTCGAAGGCGTAGATCAGCGCCTCGCGCAGTTTCGGACTCTGGAATTTCGGCCGCCGGGTGTTCAGGAACCAGCCCTGCGCGCCGGAGGGCGTCTCGTCCTTGAGAATGTCCTGCTTCACGCGCCCGTCGCGGATTGCCGGGAAGTTGTAGCGCGTCGCCCAGATGCGCGAGGTGAATTCCTCGCGGAAGGTATAGTTGCGGCCGGTAAAGCCTTCGAAGGCGACGTCACGGTCGCGATAGAATTCGTAACGGATCACATCGAAATTGTGCAGGCCGCGCTGCACCGGCAGGCGCGCGCCCCACCAGTCCTTGACGCGCTCGTATTCGATGAAGCGGCCCGGCTCGAAGCGGCCGACCCGATAGGGACCGCTGCCGAGCGGAATGTCGAGGCTCGATTCCTCGAACGGCCGGGTCGAATAATAGGTTCGCGAGAAGATCGGCAGGCCAGCGACGAACAGCGGCACGTCGCGTCCGCGCTTTTGCTTGAAGCGCGCGACGAGGGTCTGGTCGTCCACCGCCTCGGCGCCGTCGAATTCGCGCAGCAGCGCCTGGATGATCGGGTGACCTTTTTCTTTCAGGATGTTGAGCGAGAAAGCCGAGTCGTGCGCGGTGAGGATCGTTCCATCGTGGAAGGTCAGACCCGGCCGCAACGCAAAGCGATAAACGAGTCCGTCGTCGGAAATCTGCACCGAGCGGGCGGCCAGGCCGTACATCGAGTCGGGTTCGTCGGCGGCGCTGACCATCAGGCTGGCGAAGGTGCGCTCCATGCCAAGCGCAGCGTCGCCGCGGAGGATGTAGCTGTTCAGCGAATTGAAGGTCAGGAAATTCTGGTTGAACTGCCGGTTGGTGCCGACCAGCGAGAAGGTTCCGCCCTTGGGCGCGTCCGGATTCACATAGTCGAAATGCGGGAAGTCCGGAGGATATTTCAGATCCCCAAATGCGGAGATGCCATGCGTCTCGCGCGCATTCGCGAACCCGGCCTGAGCGAGAGCCGCAGCGCCGGCTGCGCCCGCGGTGATGGTGAGAAACGTGCGGCGCGTCAGCCCGCTCACGTACGCGACCCGGTCTTGGCAGCGAGTTCGGCATCCCACCACCACACCGTCGGGAATGCCGCCATACCGTATTTCGGCAAGGGATCAGGCTTGCCGAACCGGTTCCAGCGTGCCGTGCGGATCTTGCCATAGGTCCATTGCGGCACCACGAAATGGTTGGCCAGCAGCACGCGGTCGAGCGCCTTGGTTGCGGCGACCAGTTCGGCGCGGTTCTTGGCGAACACCACGCGGTCGATCAGCGCGTCGATTGCCGGATCCTGGATGCCGACGAAGTTGCGCGAGCCCGGCTGCTCGGCGGCCTTCGATCCCCAGAAGCCGCGCTGCTCGTTACCGGGCGACAGCGACTGGCTCCAGGATGCGAGGATGATGTCGAAGTCCCAGTTGCGCTGACGGTTTTCGTATTGCGTGGCATCCACGACGCGGATCGAGACGTCAACGCCGACGCGCTCCAGGAGCGGCTTCCAGAAACTGACGATGCGCTCGAAGGTCGGCTGCGACAGCAGCACCTCGACCTGCATTCTTTCGCCGGTTTTGACGTTGGTCAGTTTGTGATCCTTGATCTCCCAGCCGGCCTCGCGGAACAGCCGCAGCGCCTCGCGCATATTGTTGCGCACCGCATTCGCGTCGCCGCCTTTCGGATTGGTGAAGGCGGTGGTGAAGACTTCGGGCGGCACCTTGTCCTTCACGGTCTGCAGGATTTCCAGCTCCTGGCCCTCCGGCAGTCCGGTAGAGGCGAGTTCCGTGCCCTCGAAATAGCTGTTGATGCGCCGGTATTGCCCGAAGAAGATCTGCTTGTTCATCTCCTCGAAGTCGAAGGCGAAATTGAAGGCGCGGCGCACCCGCGGATCCTTGAACTTGTCGCGCCGGATGTTGAACGCGAAGCATTGCATGATGCCGAAATTGCGGATCTCGAATTCCTCAAGGATCACGCGCTTGTCGCGCACTGCGGGAAAATCGTAGGCGGTCGCCCAGTCCTTGGCGCTGTTCTCGTAGCGCCAGTCCAGTGTGTCGGCCTTGAAGGCCTCCAGTGCGACGGTGGAATCGCGAAAATATTCGTAGCGCAATTCGTCGAAATTGTTGGTGCCGACATTGACGTTGATGTCCTTGCCCCAATAATCCGGCACGCGTTCATAGGAAATGGTGCGGCCGGCGACGAAAGACTTCACCCGGTAGGGCCCCGAACCGAGCGGCGCTTCCATCAAGGTCAACGAAATGTCGCGCTGGCGGCCCTGCGCATCCGTGCCCACCCACCAGTGTTTCGGCAGCACGTTGAGCTGACCGATGATCTGCGGCAATTCGCGGTTGCCGGCCTGGTCGAAGGTGAAGGTGATTTCGCGCTCGCCGGTCTTTTCCGCCTTGGTCACATGCCGGTAATACGCCGCCTGCTGCGGATCGTATTTCTTGAACGCCTCGAAGGAGAAGATGACGTCCTCCGGCGTGATCGGCTTGCCGTCGTGCCACTTTGCTTGCGGGCGCAGACGATAGGTGCAGCTCGTAAAATCGTCCGGATGCTTCACCGCCTCCGCGAGCAGGCCGTATTCGGTCGACACCTCGTCGAGCGCCGATGCCATCAGCGTATCGTAGATGAGCCCGATGCCTGCGGCCATGGCGCCTTTCACGCGCCCGACCGCGAGATTGAAATTGTCGAAGGTGCCGAGCGCGACCTGGCGTACCAGGCCGCCGGTCGGCGCTTTCGGGTTGACGTAATCGAAATGCTTGAAGCCCTCGGGGTATTTCAGTTCGCCGAACAGCGACAGGCCGTGCCGCCAGGTCTGTTCCGGCGTCGAGGCCTGGGCTTGCGCCTTGAACACGGGAAGAGTCTCGACGGCGGAAACGATCGGGCTGGCCAGCGCCAGCGCGCCGGAGCGGATCAGGGTACGGCGGGAGAGGCTCACGGTCTTGGCTCCAGTCGCGTTGCGGGCACGGTCCAACTGCCCGTTTATCTATGACGGTTTTACGGATAACCCCAGCTTCGGCGTCTTAAAAGGCGGTAATTTACCGCCTTCGGCACCGCACCCTTCACGGTAGCGGCCGCGGCCCGAAACGCAAACGGCCGGGCAGGGCCCGGCCGTCGCAAATGAACGTGATTTCAACGGATGCGAATGGATCAGTTCTGACCGGCCGCGGGTGCCGCCGGTGCTGCGGGCGCTGCGTCAGCCGCCTTCGGCAACGGAACCGGATTATCCGAAAGCGTGTGGAGATAGTTAATGAGATCGGCCCGTTGTGCGGCACGACTGAGCCCGGCATAGGCCATGCTGGTGCCGGGCAAATAGCCTTTCGGGCTGGCAAGGAACTCATCCAAATTCTCGTAGGTCCACGCGCCGCCCTTGGCCTTCATCGCCGCCGAGTAATTGAATCCATCGACTGCGGCCTTCGGGCGATCGACGATCCCGTAGAGATTTGGGCCGACGCGGTTGGGGCCGCCTTTCTCGAAGGTGTGGCAGGCGGCGCATTGCTTGGCAGCATTCTGACCGCGCTGGGCGTCAGAACTCGCCAGGCGAACGGCGATTGGCTCGGCCGGCTCGGGTTTGGCGGTTTCGGTCGCGCCCGGGGTTTCCGGCACCGCGATGGCGTAGCCGGGCCGCTCGATCTTGCCGGGCGCAAAGATCGCGCCCGCGGCGATATTGATGGTCAGAATGCCAAGGCAGGTCGCCAGCACGGCGCCCATGATCTTGTTGAGTTCGAAAGAGTCCATCGGCGCTCCGCAGCAGCCCGTGATCGTAAGGCGCGGGCAGGAGCCGCCCGCGGC
>NZ_JBKBVB010000134.1:0-12010 GCF_046289595.1 Pseudorhodoplanes sp. | reverse complement strand
ACAGCCGGATCGCGGCAGGATTGGCCTCGACAACCTTGTCGGTTGCGGCATCGACCACGAGGACCGGCTCGGCCGAGGTCTGGAACAGGATGCGGTAGCGGGTCTCGACATGGCGCAGCCGCGAATAGTCGCGCTCCATCGAAATCTGGGCTTCGACGAGACGCTGCTGCAAACTGGCCAGCGTGCGCAGATCGCGGCCGACCGCTACAAAACTGTCTCTCGCGCCAACTTTGACGACCGAATAGAGGACCGGCAGTTCCGCGCCGCTGACCGACCGATGATTGAGTTGGCGCCAGCGCGAGGTTGTGGTGCCGCTGGCTTCGTCGAGCAGAGCACGCACCTTTGGGCGGCTGTCTTCGACCAGCATCTCGATCCAGTTGCGTCCGATCCAGGCCGAAGGTTCGGCAAATTCAGCCGCAAGGTCGTCGCGCGGAAAAGCCACATCCTGAATGACGCCATGCCGGTCCACGACAAGCGCCACGTCCGCCGCGGTTGCGATCACCGTCGCCGCGGCTTCCGCATCGAGATCCCCAAGTGTCCTCTTCGGGGCCTGAAACAACGTCACGGGCGCCTCGGTTTTCTGCGACGCGAGCGCCCTCCACTGCATATCCTCCCTGGCTCTTGTTTTTGGACGCAAGATTTCAGCCACGTGTGGAAGGAAGTCCGACAAGATTGCGGGCCTGCGCGACACCAATTCTTGGATCGGTTGCGGGCATATCTCCGCCGACGACCAGAATCAGTTCCGGGTGCCGGACGAAAGCCGGACCGCACACCAGAACTCTGACCGCCGGATTCGGAGACTCGCGCCGAACGCCGCGAATTCTCGCGGCGAGCGCATCGAGTCTCTTTTCCCCGCTCACCAGAAACTCAACCACGTCGAACCATTGACTGCGCACCAGCGCGGAAAATTCGACGCTCGCCGAATCCGGTTCGATCCAGGCATCCCAACCGTCGCGGCGGAAAAATTCCGCGATCAAGGCCAGATCGAACATGAGAAAGCTGAGTTCCTGCTTCTCGCCCGGCGCTGGCGCCAGCAGAGCGCGTAATCCACAGGAATGTTGGGCGCCGAGGCTGCGGAAGGCCGCGCTGAACTCGCGCAAAAGCTGCTGCAGCCGCCACAGCGCAAGTGTCGCTGCCGCGAAATCGCAGACATCCTCGTCCCAGAGCCGGCGCAGATACCGCGCGCATGGAACCATCAATTCGAGGTAAATGGATTCCAGCGACCGCCCGCCCGAGCGCAACAACCCGATATGGGCGCTTGCGGCGTCCGCATTGTTTGACAGCACCAGTTCGCAGAAGGCCTTCACCTCCTCGCTCACGCGCTCCTCGCCGGGCAAACGCGGCGCAGCCTTCACCAGCTCGGCCCCATGCGCGCGAACGATGCGCGGCAGGATTTCAAGCGCCACCACCCGCTCGAGCGCCGCGCGGTCCGCGGCATTGGCGCGCGGTTGCGGAAAATCGAGCAAGTTGCCGGTGGAATAGCCTCCGCTGGCCTCGGTCGCATCCCGGCCGGGTGCGAGAGTGCCTGACATGGTGGACTGTCTCGGGTCGGCCATGGCTAACTCCCTCCTCAATAGAAGCCGTCCCGGAAACAAACGTCAAGTTTTCTTTACGTCTATATTGATTGACACATTCCGGCCGGCCAGATACGTTTCCTCTCTCAGGGCCGGATGCTTGCCGGCCTCGCGCAGGGGAAGCGCGATGTCTTTTGAGCGAAACATCCGTTCGGGTTTGTTGCCTAAAGCGACTGAATGCCGCCCGGACCCCTGTGGCGCTCCCCGACCGCAATCGGATTCCTCGGCCGACCGATTGTCAAGAGAGCTTTACAATCATGGCACCCGCTCCGCCTCTCCGCTTTACACTCCGGAACAGCGCCTGCGGCGGGACAATTCTCCATGGACGCTGGTGCAGGGTGTGCTGGCACCCCTTCAATTCGCGGTCTTCCTCGTCAGTCTTTTCCTCGTGGCGCGCACGCTCCTGACCGGCGAGGGTCTGTTTGTCGCCACGGTGTCCATCGTCCTGAAGACGCTTCTTCTTTATGCGATCATGGTCACCGGCAGCATCTGGGAGAAGCAGGTCTTCGGCCGCTACCTGTTTGCGCCAGCCTTCTTCTGGGAAGACGTGTTCAGCATGCTGGTGCTGGCGCTGCACACCGCTTACCTGGTCGTGCTCGTCGTCGGCTGGCTCACCCCGCATCAGCAGCTCTATCTCGCGCTCGCGGCCTACGCGACCTACGTCATCAACGCCGGTCAATTCCTGATCAAACTGCGGATGGCGCGCCTCGAAGGCCGCACGATCCGGCCGGACGAGACGTCCGAAATGGTCGGGAGCGTGCCATGACCGGGCGCCCGCAGACACCGGACCTGGCCGGCTGCGGGCAAATGCCGGTGCTGCGCGAGCGCGGACAGCGCGAGGTCTTTTGCGGCCTCACCGGCATCATCTGGCTGCACCGGAAAATCCAGGACGCCTTCTTCCTGGTGGTGGGTTCGCGCACCTGCGCGCATTTGGTCCAGTCCGCCGCGGGCGTGATGATTTTTGCCGAGCCGCGCTTTGCCACTGCCATCATTGACGAGCGCGACCTTGCCGGTCTTGCCGACGCCAATGACGAACTCGACCGCGTGGTTGCGCGTCTCCTGGAGCGCCGGCCCGATATCCGCATGCTGTTCCTGGTCGGCTCCTGCCCGTCCGAAGTGATCAAACTCGATCTGTCCCGTGCTGCCGAGCGGCTGTCACGCCAATACATGCCCGCGGTACGGGTTCTGAATTATTCCGGCAGCGGCATCGAGACCACGTTCACCCAGGGCGAGGATACCTGTCTCGCCGCGCTCGTTCCGCAATTGCCGGCCGAAACAACTGGCCATCCGTCGCTTCTGGTGGTCGGCGCGCTGGCCGACATCGTCGAAGATCAAATGACGCGTATTTTCGCGGCGCTGGGGATCGCCCCTGTGCGATTCCTCCCTCCCCGGCGCGCAGCGGAGCTGCCGCCGGTCGGTCCCGGCACCCGCGTCCTGCTGGCGCAGCCCTTCCTGTCGGAGACGGCACGGCTGCTTGAGGAGCGCGGCGCAACCCGGCTGGCAGCTCCGTTCCCGCTCGGCGTCGAGGGAACGACGTGGTGGCTGAAAGCCGCGGCGGACGCCTTCGGCATATCCGCAGCGCATTTCGATCATGTGACGGCGCCGCTTGCCGCACGCGCGCGCGCAGCGCTCAACCGTCACGCCGCGATGCTGGCGGACAAGCGCATTTTCTTTTTCCCGGATTCTCAGCTCGAAATTCCGCTCGCCCGCTTTCTGGCGCGCGAACTCGGCATGCGGCCACTGGAAGTCGGAACGCCCTATCTGCATCGCGAGCATCTGGCGCAGGAGCTGGCGATGCTTCCTGCCGAAACGAAACTGAGCGAAGGCCAGGACGTCGAGCGCCAGCTCGATCGCTGCCGAGCCGACAAGCCCGATCTCGTGGTATGCGGCCTTGGCCTCGCCAATCCGCTCGAAGCCGAAGGCTTCACGACCAAATGGTCGATCGAGCTGCTTTTCACACCGGTGCAGGGCTACGAACAGGCAGCCGATCTCGCCGAATTGTTCGTGCGCCCGCTGACGCGCCGCGATCGGCTGGTGGCCTGACATGCAGCTGACGCTCTGGACATATGAAGGCCCCCCGCATGTCGGCGCGATGCGCGTCGCCGCGGCGATGGAGGGACTGCATTATGTTCTGCATGCGCCGCAGGGCGACACCTATGCCGATCTGCTCTTCACCATGATCGAGCGTCACAACAGGCGGCCGCCGGTGACCTACACCACGTTCCAGGCGCGCGATCTCGGCGGCGATACCGCCGATTTGTTCAAGCGCGCCGCCGCCGACGCCTACGAGCGCTTCCGTCCGCAGGCGATGATTGTCGGCGCCTCATGCACCGCTGAACTCATTCAAGACGATCCCGGCGGCCTGGCGCAGGCGCTGGGCTTGCCGATCCCGGTGATCGCATTGGAGCTTCCCGCCTATCAGAAGCGCGAGAACTGGGGCGCGGCCGAAACCTTCTACCGGCTGGTGCGCGGCCTCGCCGCCCCGCGCGCCGCCGATACGCCGCGCCTGCCGGGCAAGCCAAGCTGCAATCTGCTCGGCGCAACCGCGCTCGGTTTCCGCAATCGCGACGACGTCACCGAGATCGAGAATCTGCTGACGCAGCTTGGCGTGACGATGAATGTCTGCGCACCGCTCGGCGCAACACCCGGCGACATCGCCCGGCTTGGCGATGCCGATTTCAACGTCGTGCTCTATCCCGAAGTCGCCCTGCCTGCCGCGCAATGGCTCGCGCGCAGCTTCGGCCAGCCCTTTACCAAGACCGTGCCGATCGGGGTTGCGGCGACTCGCGCCTTCATTGCCGAGATCGGAGAACTCGCCGGCCTCGATGCAGCGGCGCTCGATTCATGCGGTGAGTCGCGCCTGCCCTGGTATTCGCGCTCGGTGGATTCGACCTATCTCACCGGCAAGCGCGTCTTTATCTTCGGCGATGCGACCCATGTGCTGGCGCAGGCCCGTATTGCCGCACATGAGCTTGCCTTCGCGGTCGCGGGTATCGGCACCTATACCCGCGAATTCGCCCGTGAGGTGCGTGCGCTTGCCACAGAACTCGGCTGCGAGGCGCTCATCACCGACGACTATCTCGAGGTCGAGGCGCGCATCGCGCAGCTGCAGCCGGAACTCGTGCTGGGCACGCAGATGGAGCGCCACGTCGCCAAGCGGCTTGGCATTCCCTGCGCGGTGATTTCAGCGCCGGTTCACGTGCAGGATTTTCCGGCGCGCTATTCGCCGCAGATGGGATTCGAGGGCGCCAATGTCATCTTCGACACCCTCGTCCATCCGCTGATGATGGGCCTCGAAGAGCATTTGCTCGGCATGTTCCGCAACGACCGCGAATTCCACGACGCCGCCGGCGCCTCCCATCTCGGGCATCGCACACAGGCCCCGGTCTTGCCGGTGCGCGAGACGGCCGTGGCCGATGCCCCGATCATCTGGGCGGCCGAGGCCGAACAGGAGCTGAAGAAAATCCCGTTCTTCGTGCGCGGCAAGGCGCGGCGCAACACCGAGACTTTCGCGCAAGCCCGCGGGCTTGCACAGATCACCATCGAGACCCTGTACGATGCGAAAGCGCATTTCGGACGCTGAGGCGACGCCCGTGCGTGTCGTCATCGTGACGATGGACAGCCATCTGGCTGGCGCCGTCGAGCGTGCGCAGCTGTCGCTGAAGCGCGAACTGCCGGGCCTCGATCTGGTGCTGCATTCGGCCGACGAATGGGGCAGCGATGCCGAGGCGCTGGCGCGCTGCCATGCCGACATCGCACGCGGCGACATCGTGATCGCCACCATGCTGTTCCTGGAAGATCATATCCGCGCCGTCCTGCCGGCGCTGGAAGCGCGGCGCAACGCATGCGACGCGATGGTCTGCTGCCTTGCCGCAGGCGAAGTGGTCCGCCTCACCCGGATCGGCCGCTTCGATATGTCCGGACAGGCCAGCGGCGTGGTCGCCATGCTGAAGCGCCTGCGCGGCAGCGGCAAGCCAACGCAATCCAGCGGCCAGGGCCAGATGAAGATGCTGCGGCAATTGCCGAAGCTGCTCCGCTTCATCCCGGGCACCGCGCAGGATGTGCGCGCCTATTTCCTCACGCTGCAATACTGGCTGGCCGGATCGGAGGAGAACCTCGCCAATATGGTGCGGCTCCTGATCCAGCGTTACGCCAGGGGAGCGCGCCAGCCGCTCGGCGCTCAACTGCGCGCCCGCGCGCCGCTGCATTATCCGGATGTCGGGCTCTATCATCCGAAGGCCAAGTCGCGGATCGTCGAGAAGCTTGCGGAACTGCCGCGCGCGCGCCGCAATGCCGGCACCGTCGGCCTTCTGGTGATGCGCTCCTATGTGCTTGCGGGCAATTCCGCCCATTATGACGGTGTGATCGCAGCGCTCGAAGCCCGCGGCCTGACCGTGATCCCCGCCTTTGCCAGCGGCCTCGATGCGCGCCCGGCGATCGAGCGCTACTTCGTCAAGGACGGCAAGGCGCAGATCGATGCGCTGGTGTCGCTCACCGGATTCTCGCTGGTCGGCGGCCCCGCCTATAACGATGCGCGCGCCGCGGCCGAGACGCTTGCCAAGCTCGACGTGCCCTATATCGCCACGCATCCGGTCGAGTTCCAAACACTGGAACAATGGCAGAGCGACGCGCGCGGCCTGTCTCCGGTCGAGGCGACCATGATGGTCGCGATCCCCGAACTCGACGGCGCCATCCTGCCGATGACCTTCGGCGGGCGCTCCGGCCTCCATCCGGAATCCCGCCGGGAAATGACCGCGCATGGCGAACGTGCCGCCATGCTCGCCGCGCGCGTCGCCAGGCTCGTCGCTCTGCGCCGCACCGAGCGCGCGCAGCGCAAGCTTGCCATCGTTCTGTTCAATTTTCCGCCCAATGCGGGCAGTACCGGCACCGCGGCCTATCTGTCGGTCTTTGAGTCGCTGTACAACACGTTGCGCACACTGAAAGCCGAAGGCTATTCCGTCGAGCTGCCGGCCGATGTCGCCGCTTTGCGCGCGTGCATTCTTGAGGGAAATGCCAAGCGTTACGGCGCCGACGCCAATGTCGCGCACCGTATGTCGGCCGACGACCATGTGCGCCGGCAGCGTTGGCTGTCCGAGATCGAGAGCCAATGGGGTCCGGCGCCCGGCCGCCATCAGAGCGACGGCCGCTCGATTTTTGTGCTCGGCGCGCAATTCGGCAACGTGTTCGTCGGCGTGCAGCCGGCCTTCGGTTACGAAGGCGATCCAATGCGGCTGCTGTTCGAGGCGAGCTTCGCACCGACCCACGCTTTCTGCGCCTTCTACCGCTATCTGCGCGAGGATTTCTGCGCCGATGCCGTCCTGCATTTCGGCACCCATGGCGCGCTCGAATTCATGCCGGGCAAACAGGCCGGGTTGTCCGGCGACTGCTGGCCGGACCGGCTGATCGGCGACCTGCCGAACTTCTATCTCTACGCGTCCAACAATCCATCCGAAGGCACCCTCGCCAAACGCCGCTCGGGCGCGACGCTGATCAGCTATCTGACGCCGTCGGTGACCAAGGCCGGGCTCTATCGCGGCCTGATCGATCTCAAGAGTTCGGTCGATCGCTGGCGTGCGCTCGATCCGGATGCGGATACCGGACAGCGCACGGCGCTGGCGGCGATGATCCAGGCGCAGGCGAGCGCCATCGAACTCGCAGCCGCAGAGCCGGCATGGAACGACGCCGCGGCCGAGATCGAGCGGCTCAATCGCGACATTCTCGAACTTGAATACGCCCTGATCCCGCATGGGCTGCATGTCGTGGGTGAAGTCCCCTCTCCCGAGGCGCGCGCCGAGATGCTCGACGCTGCAGGCGTCACCGAGCCCGAGCGCCGCGCCGAACTCGACCGGCTGCTTGCGACCGATCATGAAACAAAGGCACTCATTGCCGCGCTCGATGCCCGCTATATCGCGCCGGCGCCCGGCGGCGACCTTCTGCGCACACCGGACATCCTGCCGACCGGACGCAACCTGCACGGCTTCGATCCGTTCCGGCTACCGAGCGCCTTTGCGCTGCGCGACGGTGCGCGTCAGGCCGACACGCTGCTGGTGCGTCACCGCAAGGACCATGGCGCATTGCCCGAAACCGTCGCCATGGTGCTGTGGGGCACCGACAATCTGAAGACCGAGGGCGGTCCGATCGCCCAGGCGTTGTGGCTGATGGGCGCGGAGCCCCGCCATGACAGCTATGGCCGCATTGCCGGCGCGAAACTGATCCCGCTCGAGACGCTTTGCCGCCCGCGCATCGATGTGATCGTCACGCTGTCCGGCATTTTCCGCGATCTCCTGCCGCTGCAGACCAGGCTGATCGCGGAAGCCGCGCTGATGGCGGCGCAGGCGGACGAACCCGTCGAGATGAATTTCATCCGCAAGCATGCGCTCGCCTGGCAGGCCACGCATGGCGGCGACCTCGCGCAGGCGGCGTTGCGGGTGTTTGGCAATGCCGACGGCGCCTATGGCGCCAACGTCAATCACCTCGTCGACAGCGGCGGCTGGAACGACGAGGACGAACTGGCCGAAGCCTTCGTGCGACGCAAGGGCTTCGCTTATGGCGTCGACGGCCGTGCGTCGCGGCAGGACGCCGTGCTCGCGCACATGCTCAAACACGTCGACGTCGCCTACCAGAATCTCGACTCGATCGAACTCGGCGTCACAACCGTCGATCATTATTTCGATACGCTTGGCGGCATCAGCCGCGCGGTGCGGCGCGCCCGCGGCAGCGCGGCGTCGGTTTATATCGGCGACCAGACTCGCGGCGAAGGCACGGTGCGCTCTTTAAGCGAACAGGTGGCGCTGGAGACCCGGACCCGCGCACTCAATCCGAAATGGTATGAGGGGCTGCTCAAGCACGGCTATGAGGGCGTCCGCCAGATCGAGGCGCACGTCACCAACACCCTTGGCTGGTCGGCGACGACCGGTGAGGTGGCGCCCTGGGTTTACCGCCAATTCACCGAGACCTTCGTTCTCGACGATCAGATGCGCAACCGGCTCGCCGAACTCAATCCGGTCGCCTCGGCGCGCATGGCGAACCGCCTGATCGAAGCCCATGAACGCAAATACTGGACCCCCGATCCGTCCATGCTCGATGCGCTGCGGCGGGCGGGCGAGGAACTGGAAGACCGGCTGGAAGGCATTGGTTCCCCGAGTGTCGGGCAAGGAGTGGCCGCATGAATGTTTACACCAACCCGTCCGTCGCCCGCATCCGCGCCTCGCGCCCGGACGGCGACGGCAGCGTGCAGGTCAAGCTCGATCCCGGCGTCACCATCGGCAAGGCCAAAGTCTTCTCGGTCTATGGCAAGGGCGGCATCGGCAAAAGCACGACGTCGTCCAACCTGTCGGTCGCCTTCTCCAAGATCGGCAAGCGTGTGCTGCAGATCGGCTGCGATCCCAAGCACGACTCCACATTCACCCTGACCAAGAAGCTGATGCCGACCGTGATCGACGTGCTCGAAAGCGTCGATTTCCATTCCGAGGAACTGCGCGTCGAGGACTTCGTCTACGAAGGCTATAACGGCGTGATGTGCGTGGAGGCCGGCGGCCCGCCCGCCGGCACCGGCTGCGGCGGCTATGTGGTCGGCCAGACCGTCAAGCTGCTCAAAGAGCATCGCCTGCTCGACGATACCGATGTGGTGATTTTCGACGTCCTCGGCGATGTGGTCTGCGGCGGCTTTGCCTCGCCGCTGCAGCATGCCGACCGCGGCATCATCGTCGCCGCCAACGATTTCGACTCGATTTTCGCCATGAACCGCATCGTCGCGGCGATCCAGGCCAAGGCGAAGAATTACGCGGTGCGGCTCGGCGGCGTCATCGTCAACCGCAGCGCCGGCACCGATCAGGTCGACAAGTTCAACGCCGCGACCGGGCTGAAGACGCTCGCGCATTTCCCCGATCTCGATGTGATCCGCCGGAGCCGGCTGAAGAAGGCCACCCTGTTCGAGATGGAGCCCTCGCCCGAACTGGAAAAGGTGCAGCAGGACTACATCCGCCTTGCGACCGCGCTCTGGGAGGGCACCGAACCGCTGCAATGCACTCCGCTCAAGGATCGCGACATTTTTGACCTTCTGGGATTCGACTGATGCCTAGCGCCACGTATCTCGAGCGCCGCTCGCAGCTGCAGACCTATTTCGACCGCACCGCGGCCGAGGCCTGGTCGCGGCTCACCTCCGACGCACCGGTGAGCCGCATCCGCGCGACGGTCCGCGCCGGGCGCGACCGGATGCGGACGACCCTTCTCTCGTGGCTGCCGGACGATCTGCGCGGCGCGCGGCTGCTCGATGCCGGCTGCGGCACCGGCGCGCTTTCGGTGGAGGCGGCACAGCGCGGCGCCGACGTCGTCGCGATCGACGTCGCGCCGACGCTGATCGCGCTCGCGCGACAACGCATGCCGGAGAATCTCGGAAGCGGTCGCATCGATTTCCGCGCCGGCGACATGCTCGATCCGGCGCTCGGCGATTTCGACTTCGTGGTGGCGATGGATTCGCTCATTCACTACCGCGCTGCGGATTGCGTGACTGCGCTTGCCAGTCTTTCGTCGCGCACCGGCGGCGCGATCCTGTTCACCTTCGCACCGCGCACACCGGCGCTCGCCCTGATGCATGCGGCCGGCCGTCTGTTCCCTCGTTCGGAACGGGCCCCGGCGATCCAGCCGGTCGCGCCAAAAGAACTGGCCGCGCGCATCCGCAACGAGGCCGCGCTGGCGCGCTGGCCGGTCGCCCGGACCGAACGCATCGTCAACGGTTTCTATACCTCGCAGGCCATGGAGCTTTACCGGACATGAAGCGCGCAAGCGACATCGTGGTGCGTGGCATCGTGGCGCTGGGGCCGCGCTTCCTGCCGTTTGCCGATGTCGCGACCCGCGAATTGCCGCTTGGCCGGCTATTCCGCCTGTCGCTGTTCCAGGTCTCGGTCGGCATGGCGGTGGTGCTGCTGAACGGCACGCTCAACCGCGTCATGATCGTCGAACTCGGCGTCGCGAGCTGGCTGGTGGCGCTGATGGTGTCGATACCGCTCGTCTTTGCGCCGCTGCGCGCCCTGATCGGTCACCGCTCCGACAATCACCGCTCGTTCCTCGGCTGGCGGCGCGTTCCCTATATCTGGATGGGAACGCTCTTGCAGTTCGGCGGCCTCGCCATCATGCCGTTCGCACTCCTGATCCTGTCCGGCGATACGCACGGCCCGGTGGTCATCGGCCATATTGCCGCCGCGCTCGCCTTTTTGCTGGTGGGCGCCGGGCTTCACACCGTGCAGACTGCGGGGCTTGCGCTTGCCACCGACCTCGCGCCGGCCGAGAACCGACCCCGCGTCGTCGCCTTCCTCTATGTGATGCTGCTGCTCGGGATGGTCGCAAGCGCCCTCGTGTTTGGCCTGCTGCTCTCCAACTTCTCCCAGATCAAACTCATTCAGGTCATCCAGGGTGCGGCCGTGGTGACCATGCTGCTCAACCTCGTTGCGCTGTGGAAGCAGGAAGCGCGCAACCCGCAGCACACCGCGCATCACCTGCCGCGCGTCGCGCTGCGCGATGCCTGGCGCCAGATGAGCCGGACCCCCGGCACCATCCGTCTGCTGATCGTGGTCGGTCTCGGCACCGCAGCCTTCAGCATGCAGGACATTCTGCTCGAACCCTATGGCGGCGAGATCCTCGGACTGTCCGTCGGCGCGACCACGATGCTGACGGCGCTGCTCGCGTCCGGTTCGCTGTGCGGCTTTGCACTTGCCGCCAATGTCCTGTCACGCGGGCACGATCCGTACCGTCTCGCCGCCAATGGCGCGCTGGTTGGCGTTGCCGCCTTCTGCGCGGTGATCTTCGCGTCGCCGCTGGAATCGAGCGCGCTGTTCCGCACCGGCGCCGCATTGATCGGTTTCGGCGGCGGGTTGTTCGCGGTCGGCACGCTGATCGCGGCGATGGCGATCGCCGACCGCCATCCGGTCGGCCTTGTTATCGGGGCATGGGGCGGCGTGCAGGCGACCGCCGCTGGCCTTGCGATTGCGTCGGGGGGCGCCATCCGGGATGGTGTCGCCGCGCTGTCCGCAAAGGGCGCGCTCGGGCCCGCCTTCGCCGATCCGGCCACCGCCTACAGCGTGGTCTATCACATCGAGATCGCGCTCTTGTTCGCGACCCTGATCGCCATCGGTCCGCTGATCCGCCTGTCAAACATCGCACGCTTTCACTCGCAATCGAAGTTCGGCCTCGCCGAGCTTCCGACCTGACGCAATGGTCTTGGAGGACTTGTCATGGAAAAGGGCTCAATCGTCGGTTCAATCGATACCGCACAGGTCGTTCTTTATGTCTTCTGGGTATTCTTCGCCGGCCTGATCTTTTATCTGCGCCGGGAAGACAAGCGCGAAGGCTACCCGCTGATCTCCGATCGCCGCGGCGGCGTATCGGTGATCGGCTTCCCCGAACCGCCCTCGCCCAAGGTGTTCAAGCTCTCGCACGGT
>NZ_JBKBVB010000133.1:0-12070 GCF_046289595.1 Pseudorhodoplanes sp. | reverse complement strand
GGGCGCCCTCGACAAAGGCTCCCGATCCCTACATGCATGTTTTCCTCGATGCCGGTAACGGCAACATCCTCGCCTTCTTCGAGTTGCCGAAGTCGCCGCCGATGGGCCGCGACCCCAATACCCCCGACTGGGTTCAGCACATTGCGTTCCGCGTGAAAGATCGCGACGCCATGATGGAGGCCAAGGCAAACGCCGAGGCGATCGGCTGCGACGTGGTGGGACCGACCGACCATGCGGTCTTCCAGTCGATCTATTTCTTCGACCCCAGCGGCAACCGCGTCGAAGTCACATATATGACGTCGAAACCGGAGCAGCTGGCAGAGCTGAAGAAGATCGCGCCGGCCATGCTCGACGAGTGGGACCGCACCAAACAGCCACCGCGTCAGGCCGCCTGGGTGCATCAGAAGGAATTTGCGTAGTCCGACACGTGCTTGTGGCGTCCGTAGCCGCCTCGCGGTGCGCGAGTTTGTGAAGAATGCGGCTTTGTCCGAAGCTAGGCGAGACCCGCGAGCGCGGCGCGGCCGCGTTCGGTGAGCGTAACGGTAGAATGCAACGCATTGGCGCGGATGCCGACCAGACCGCTCCAGCACAGTTTCTCGCCCTCGATCGTATCGCAGAAGGCCGATAGCCGGATTTCCCCGGCAAGAAGCTTCTTGAGCTGCGCGATCTGGAAATTGGTGAGCGAGACGGTGAGCGACATGGCCTGATCCCTTCGCAAAAGCCTGTTGGCCTTTGGTCGCCGCCTGGCGACGGCGGGTTCATTCCGATTCGGTCCCGGCAAATTTGAGGAAAAGCCGTGGAATTTCCGCCGCAATCAGAGTTACTTATTCGTTAGTGGCGGCAAAGTCACAGAGCCAACGGTCGCTGCTCCGTTTGAGTCTGCAATCGGCTCACCGCTCCATTAACCGTCTGCCCGTAAATTGCGAACGATGCGGCTGAAATAAAGCCATCGGTCACGCACACGACCTATCTCAAGGCAACAATGACTCATGGCGTTGTTGCATTGGATGAGTGTCCCCGCCCCTGCGGATAAGGTTCATTTGCCGCTTGCTCCGGTGCGCACGCGCCAAGGGGCCATGTGCGGCAGCGCGCAAGGTGCAGGCCTGGTGCCCCTTGAAGCGGTTCCGGTCCCGGCCTGGCAAGCGCTCGCTGCGAATGCGATCGAACCGAATGCCTGCTACCTCCCGGCCTGGGCGCTCCCGGTCGCCCGTCATGCGCGCGGCCGCGGCGATGCGCTGGCGCTGACCGCTTCCGATCGCGGCATCGATCACCGGCTGACCGGCCTGATACCGGTACGCTGGGCATGGCGGGCATTGAAGCTGCCGGTGCCGCTTCTGGTGTCCTGGAATGCCTATGCCCCTTATGCGGTGCCGTTGCTCGATGCCGGCCGGCCGATTGATGCGGCGGGGGCATTGATCGATGCGGCCAGAGCCGCAGGCGCGCGCGCCTTGCTGCTGCAGTCGGTCGCAACCAAAGGCACGGCCTATGCGGCGATCGTTGCCGCCGCCAAGCAGCGCGGATTGCCGCTGCAGGTCATGCGCAGATTCGTTCGCGCGGGCCTCGACGCCACGCAAGACGCAGACGCCGTGCTGAACGGCGCCCTCAGCGCCAAGAAGCGCAAGGAATTGCGCCGCCAACGTCACCGGCTGGAGGATACCGGGGCGCTCTCGTTCGTCGTCGCTGCCACACCCGTTCAGATCGAGTCTGCGCTCGAAGCCTTTTTGAGGCTCGAGGCGCAGGGCTGGAAGGGCAAACGCGGCACCGCTCTTGTGCAGGACTCAGGCGATGCAAGCTTCATCCGCGCAGCAGTTCCGGCCCTTGCTGCACATGGGCAGAGTGAGGTCGTGCGCCTCCTGCGCAACGGCGAGACTCTCGCCGCAGGTCTGATCCTGCGCGACCGCGGCCGCGCCTTCTTCTTCAAGATTGCAATGGATGAGAGAGAGGCGCGTCTGTCGCCGGGGGTCCAGCTCACGCTCGAACTGACGCGGCATCTCTGCGCTGATCCAGCCATCGGCTTCGCCGATTCCACCGCCGATGGCGAACACCCCATGATCGATCACATCTGGCGCGCGCGCATCGAGATTGCGGACGTGTTTCTCGCATTGTCGCCGCGCGACCGGCAAGCAACCGCCATCCGCACCGTGCTCGCGGCGCGCTACCGCGCCATCGATGTCGTCAAAGCCCTCCGCCGAACCATGGAGAAACGCAAATGAAGTTCTTCGAACCGACCGATGCGGCGGCGCTGACCCAAGCGTTTCCGCATCTGCCCTTCGCGCTGAAGCACCGCTTCGCCGGCAATCCGTTGCTGACGCTGCCGAAACTTGCCGAGCTGGTGCGCGACCTCCCGCGTGATCGCCTGGAATACAATTCCGGAAAGGCCGCAATCGACCAGCGGCCGGAGACAACGCCGACGGTCGATCTCGAACCGGAAGAGATCGTACACAATATCGAGACCGCCGGCGCCTGGATGGTGCTCAAATCGGTCGAACAGGACCAAGCCTATCGCGGTCTGATCGACGAAGCACTGATGGAAGTCGCTCGCATGCGCGGATTCGGCAGTCTCAAGGCGGCCGGCTTTGAGGATATTCGCGGCTTTATCTTCGTGTCGTCGGCAAATTCCACCACGCCGTTCCACGCCGACGCCGACGAGAACTTTTTTTTCCAGGTTCACGGCGACAAATATTTCCATGTCTACGACAACCGCGATCGCTCGATCGCATCCGAAGAGGCGTTGGAGACCAGTGCGATCAAGCACCGCAACCTGCCCTACGACCCGAAATTCGACGCCCGATGCACCACCTACACGCTGAAGCCGGGCGACGGCGTGTTCGTGCCCTATCAATGGCCGCATTGGGTACGGACCGCCGGCAGCTATTCGATCTCGCTGTCGCTAACCTGGAAGTCGAAAGAGGTGCGGCGCCGCAACGATATTTTCGCCGTCAATGCGATGTTGCGCGGCGTCGGTCTGCCGCAGCATCCGCCCGGCACTCACCCCATGATCGACACCGCCAAGATCGCGCTGTTCCGTGCCGCCGCGGCTGCGGTCGAACCGCTGCGCAAGAGCGAGACCATGCGCCGTACCCTGCGCCGGATCGTGAAAGGCAAGGACGCCAACTATTACTATCGCGATCCGCAGAAACAACCGGACGTCAAAGCATCGTGACGTGCTATTCGTCCGCCTTTTGCAGCGCGCCATCGAGAAGACGCCGGCATTCGCTCAATTCGAACAAGGTGGCCTGAAGGCGCCGCAGGTCCTCGCGCGAGATCTGCGCGCGGATGGCCGCGGGAGTCGCCTGGGGTCGCGGGGACGCGTTCGCCACGGGATCGTCCACGACAATCTCTTCGGGATGATCGGCGTCGTCGTCCACCGGACCATGCATCGGCTGTTCGGCACCGGGTTGCCAGACCGATTGTACGAATTTCGGCCCTTGGTCGCGCAAAATGCGCTGCACGCCGCGGATGGTATATCCCTCGCCGTACAAAAGGTGATGGATACCGCGCAAAAGATCGACGTCGTCGGGACGGTAGTAGCGGCGGCCGCCCGCGCGCTTCATTGGCTTGATCTGGCTGAACCGGGTCTCCCAGAACCGCAGCACGTGCTGCGGGACTTTGAGATCGTCTGCAACCTCGCTTATGGTGCGAAAAGCGTCGGGCGCCTTGTCCAACGAAGCCCCCAATCAATCTCAGTCGATGCCCGCAAAGCCGACCACGTCAGTGCGCATCGGTATCGTCGGCGATGTCGTGATCGGCGCCGCCGTTGATCTTCTGCTTGAGGATGGCTGAGGGCTTGAACACCATCACCCGGCGCGGCGAAATCGGTACTTCCTTGCCGGTCTTTGGATTGCGTCCGACCCGCTGTCCTTTCTTGCGCACGACGAAGGAGCCAAACGACGAAAGCTTCACGGTCTCGCCGCGCTCAAGGCAATCGGTGATTTCCTTGAGCACCTGCTCAACAAGGGTGGCAGATTCCGTCCGCGACAGGCCGACCTTCTGGTAGACCGCCTCACATAAATCCGCTCGTGTAACCGTTTTCGCCGCCATCGCCCGCGTAGCCCCTAACCGGCGATCCTTCTTATTTTCCAATACGATATGGACTTAGTGTTGCACGGTCAACCGAAGAAAGCCAGCCAAGGCACCGGATTTCTCTCACGGAAACATCCGGGACATGGACACTCGATGCGGCTTCGTAACGCCTTGCACTCACATCCGAACAAGCGACGCACCCCATGTGAAACCGCCCCCCATGGCCTCGAACATCACCAGATCGCCCCGTTTGATCCGTCCATCAGCGATTCCGGTGCAAAGAGCGAGCGGAATCGAGGCGGCCGAGGTATTGCCATGCCGGTCGACGGTGATGATCACCTTGGCCGGATCGAGACCGAGTTTGATCACCGAACCATCGATAATGCGGCGATTGGCCTGGTGCGGCACGAACCAGTCGAGATCCTCTGCGGTATAGCCGGTTGCCCGGAACGCATCGCGGATCACATCGGTGATCATCGACACAGCGTACTTGAATACCTCTTTGCCCTCCATGCGCAGATGGCCGACCGTCTGGGTCGATGAGGGTCCGCCATCGACATAAAGCTTGAGCTTGTGGCGTCCGTCGGAGCGAAGATGGGTGGTCAGAATGCCGCGATCGGTGATCGCGCCGGGCTGGTCCTGCGCCTCGATGACGACCGCGCCCGCCCCATCCCCGAACAGAACGCAGGTGGTGCGGTCGGTCCAGTCAAGAATGCGGGAAAAGGTTTCTGCGCCAACCAGCAGGGCGCGCTTGGCAAGCCCGGTGCGAAGCATCCCATCGACGGTGCCAAGTCCATAAACAAAGCCGGAACAGACCGCCTGAAGATCGAAGGCAAATCCACCGGTAATGCCGAGCCCGGCCTGAATCGAGACCGCTGTCGCCGGAAATGTGTTGTCGGGCGTCGACGTTGCGCAGACGATCAGGTCGATGTCCTGCGGGCTCACTCCTGCATCGGCGAGCGCAGCCTGCGCGGCCTTAATGCCCAGATCGGAGGTCAGCTCGCCGTCGGCTGCAATGTGCCGCTCGCGGATGCCGGTGCGCTGCACGATCCAGTCATCCGACGTGTCGACCATGGTGGCGAGTTCGGCATTGGTCAGGGTGCGTTCCGGCAGATAACAGCCGGCACCCACAATCACTGAGCGCAATGTCACGATGCGGCTCCGGCTGCCGGCCTGTCGGCTACAACCCGTGCTTCGGGTACCAATGCCTGTTCGATTTTTGCCCGGAGCGCGTGGCGCACCATCTCGTAGCCGATATCGACTGCCGCAGAAAAGCCGCTGGCATCGGCGCCGCCATGGCTTTTGATGACGATCCCGTTCAGGCCGAGAAACACTCCGCCATTGGCGCGGCCCGGATCGATTTTCGCCGCGAGCTTGCGGAATGCGCCGCGCGCAAGCAGATAGCCGAGCCTGGTCCAGATCGTCTCCTTCATGGCGGCTTTCAGATAGCCGGCGATCTGGCGCGCTGTGCCTTCCGCCGCTTTCAGAGCGATATTGCCGGCAAAACCTTCGGTCACCACCACGTCCACCGTACCCTTGCCGATATCGTCGCCCTCGACGAAACCGGCATATTTCAGATGCGGCAAATCGCGTTCGCGCAGAACTTGCCCGGCCTCGCGCACTTCATCCAGTCCTTTAATTTCTTCAACACCGATATTCAGAAGACCGACGGTCGGCCGGTCGATATCGAGCAGGATGCGCGCCATGGCACTGCCCATCACCGCCATATCGATCAGATGCTGGGCATCGGCGCCGATGCTGGCGCCGAGATCGAGTACCACGGATTCGCCCCGTAACGTCGGCCAGATCGCAGCAATCGCGGGACGCTCGATGCCGGCCATGGTGCGCAGGTGGATTTTGGCCATCGCCATGAGGGCGCCGGTGTTGCCGGCCGAGACCGCCACGTCCGCCTCGCCCTTCTTCACCGCATCGATGGCAAGCCACATCGACGATTTCCACCGACCCTGGCGCAAGGCCTGGCTCGGCTTGTCGTCCATCTTCACGGCCACGTCGGTATGGATTACGCGCGAAGCGCCCTTCAGCTTCGGATGCGGCGCAAGCTCCGCCTCGATCTCGCGCGCCGTACCGAAAAACAAGAACTCGGTGTCCGGATGGCGCGCCTGTGCAAGCGCCGCGCCGGGAATGACCACGGAGGGGCCATGGTCGCCTCCCATGGCATCGAGCGCGATGCGAACCTTTTCTGGCATAGGCGGACCTTAGCGAAGGCCTCGGAACACAGGAAGGTGACGGATGAAGGCGTGGGCGCGGACCATACCGGTTGGCGCGGCGGATACAACCATGTCCTAGCTCCCCTCGGCCGGGGGCCGCTTCAGTGCAGCAAGAGCGGCAAAAGGGCTTTCCGCCGAGGAATCCGGCTCGCCCCCTTCGAACACAGCGCCATGTTTGCGGGGATAAGGATCGATCCCGAGCAGGAAATACTCTGTGGCAATGGCCCCGAGGTCCACCGCCCCCCCGACAAGGGGTTCCGGCGGATCAACATCTGTGAACGCAAAAGAGGTCTCTTGATCCTCGCCTTCCGGCTGACCTGAGCGATCGGATTCGAAAATCAGATCGACCGGTTCGTGGAGCGTATTCTCGATGTCCTCTAATGTTACGACACAATTCTGTCCGACAGTCGCAAGGATCTCACCTTGAACATGAAGACATGAGATGCCGGTCTTGCGCAGGTCGAAATTCGCCTGCAGGCGTGGCAAGGCGCGCAGGCCGGCAGCGCGGGCGAGTGCGGCGCGGGTTTCCGCATCGGCTGTCAGGGCCACATGCAGTCCCTCGTCGGGGACGTCGGCCAGCGCAATGCGCCTGCTCCAGATCGAGTCGGGTTCCATCACCGCCATCTCACAACAAGGAGCCCGGATCCGGCCACTTGATCGGGCCGCGGACCAAAGCCCCGGCGTCCTGGCCGTCCAGCGTCCTGAACGCGGCCTCGACATAGGCCGCCAGATCAGCCACGTCCCGCCCTGGATCGCCGCTCCAGACATTGCGCCGCAACGATTCTTCGAGCGCCTTTCGGTCGTTCGCCTGCAATGAAGAGATATAGGCACGGTGCCGGCCGAAAAAACCCGCCGCCAGGCGTTGCATATCCTTCGGCACCCGCAGGTCGCTGACGCCATCCTCCCGCATATGATCGTCCATATCCTGACAAAAGCGATCGAACACGGCCTGGCCGAGTTCCCGTTCCTGCGGACCGGCGCGGGAAAAACGATCGAACAGAAGCACGAGATGCAGCATCAGCAGTTCGAGCCGGCCGTTAACCGTGTCCGCCACGCCATAATTTCGATAGAAGACGGGCGCGCGCGCCCGCGCCACGATGGCGCCATAGAGCGCCTCGATGGTCTCGGTTTTAGGGGTCCGGCGGAACAGACGGAGCATCGGCCCTGTTCTAGGGCCGGCGGGGGCTTCGCGCCAGAGCGGCCGATTGCAATTGTGCGCGTTGGGGGCTAGTCGAACCATCATGATTTTCGGGAACCGGACACGGTCATGGGCATCCCTGCGCCGCTCCACCGGCGCGGCAGCGATCGCCCTGGCCTGCGCGCTGGCGCTGCCGGGCTGCGGCGCCACCGAACAGACGTTCCAGCGCGGCTATGTCGTGCCCGAGGGCGCGCTCGAGCAGATCCCGCTCGGTTCCAGCCAGGAGCAGGTGCTGATCGTCCTCGGAACGCCCTCCACCGTGGCGACGGTCAGCGGCGAAGTATTCTATTACATTTCGCAGCGCGGTCAGAAAACCGCGGCCTTCATGCCGCAAAAGGTGGTGGATCAGCGGGTGATCGCGGTCTATTTCGACAAGGAACGCCGTGTGACGAGGCTCGCCGATTACGGAATCAAGGACGGCAAGGTGTTCGACTTCGTCAGCAAGACGACTCCGACCGGCGGCAGCGAAATGTCCTACCTCACCTATCTGTTCAAGATCATCGGCATGGAAAATTAGGCCGGGTCGGTGAGCGGACGCCGGGTATTGTCCGCACGCCGCCCGTGTCAAAAAAGAGCCCCGCTGTGCGGGGCTCTTGTCGTTTGGGCCGGGTCGCGCCGCGCGTCAATGCGCGAGGATGGCGAGCAGGAGCAAGGCCACGATATTGGTGATCTTGATCATCGGGTTCACCGCCGGGCCGGCCGTGTCCTTGTAGGGGTCACCGACGGTGTCGCCGGTCACCGCGGCCTTGTGGGCCTCAGACCCCTTGCCGCCGAAATGCCCGTCCTCGATGTATTTCTTGGCATTGTCCCAGGCGCCGCCGCCCGAGGTCATCGAGATCGCCACGAACAGCCCGGTCACGATCACGCCGAGCAGCATGGCGCCAACCGCCGAGAAACCGGCCGACTTGCCGGCAACGCCGCCGCCGGCGATGAAGTAGATCGCGAAATAGACCACGATCGGCGACAGCACCGGCAGCAGCGACGGGATGATCATTTCCTTGATCGCCGCCTTGGTCAGTAGATCGACGGCGCGGCCATAATCGGGCTTGTCGGTGCCCTTCATGATGCCCGGCTTTTCACGGAACTGACGGCGCACCTCTTCGACAATCGAGCCGGCTGCGCGTCCGACCGCGGTCATGCCCATTGCGCCGAACAGATACGGCAACAGGCCGCCGAACAGGAGGCCGACCACCACGTAAGGATTGCTCAGCGAGAAGTCCGGATTGACGCCGACGAAATACGGCGTCTTCGCCGCGATGAAGTATTTCAGATCCTCGTTATAGGCCGCGAACAGCACCAGCGCGCCAAGGCCGGCCGAACCGATGGCATAGCCCTTGGTCACCGCCTTGGTGGTGTTGCCGACCGCGTCCAGCGCGTCGGTCGACTTGCGCACCTCCTTCGGCAGGCCGGCCATTTCGGCAATGCCGCCGGCATTGTCGGTGACCGGACCGAAGGCGTCGAGCGCCACGACCATGCCGGCCAGCGCCAGCATCGTGGTGGTCGCAATCGCGATGCCGAACAGGCCGGCCAGCGCGTAGGTCATCAGGATGCCGGCGATGATGACGATGGCGGGCAAAGCCGTCGCCTCCATCGAGATGGCGAGGCCCTGGATCACGTTGGTGCCGTGACCGGTCACCGAGGCTTCCGCGATCGACTTCACCGGGCGGAAATTGGTCCCGGTATAGTATTCGGTAATCCAGATGATCAGGCCGGTGACCGCAAGACCGATGACCCCGCAGAGGTACAATCCCATGCCGGTGAAGGTCACGCCGCCGCCGGTCTTGTATTCGGTACCCAGGCCGAGAAGGAAATGGATGACGATGGCGATGCCGATCAGCGACAGCACACCGGTCGCGACCAGCCCCTTGTAGAGCGCACCCATGATCGACTGGTTGGCGCCGAGCTTGACGAAGAACGTCCCGGCGATCGAGGTGAGGATGCAGACCGCCCCGATCGCGAGCGGCAAGAGCATCATCGAGCCGAGCGCCGGTTGGCCGGCGAAGAAGATCGCCGCGAGCACCATGGTGGCGACCGCGGTCACGGCATAGGTCTCGAACAGGTCGGCCGCCATGCCGGCGCAGTCGCCCACGTTGTCGCCGACATTGTCTGCGATGGTCGCCGGGTTGCGCGGATCGTCTTCGGGAATGCCGGCTTCGACCTTGCCGACGAGATCGCCGCCGACATCCGCACCCTTGGTGAAGATACCGCCGCCGAGACGGGCGAAGATCGAGATCAGCGAGGCGCCGAAACCGAGCGCCACCAGCGCGTCGACCACGGTGCGGCTGTTCGGGGCAAGACCGAGATTGACGGTCAGGACCATGTAATAGACGGCGACACCCAGCAGCGCGAGGCCCGCGACCAGCATGCCGGTGATGGCGCCGGCCTTGAAGGCGATGTCGAGGCCGCCCGCGAGCGATGAAATCGCCGCCTGCGCGGTGCGAACGTTGGCGCGCACCGAGATATTCATGCCGATAAAGCCGGCAACGCCGGACAGGATCGCACCGATGGCAAAGCCGATGGCGACCAGCCAGCCAAGCAACAGACCGACCGCCACAAAGATCACCACACCGACGATGGCGATCGTCGTGTATTGGCGCTTCAGATAGGCCTGAGCCCCCTCACGGACGGCAGCGGCGATTTCCTGCATTTTGGCAGACCCGGCGTCTGCCTTCATCACCGACATGGTCGCCCAGATGCCGTATCCCACGGCGAGCAAACCGCAGGCGATGATCACCCACAAAGCTGTCATAGAAGTCCCCGATGATGTGGAGTGAGCCGGGCGAATGCCGGCTCGCTGGTTTGGACCGGGCGCGCGGAATCGCCTCCGCCCGGCCTCAAAATCGCGCGGACATTGCCAAAAACGAATCTGCAAAGCAACCGGTCAAAGCGCAGGATTCCCCGGCGCTTTTTGAGATTTTACAAGCCTTTCGACGGACGCTCGCGCGTCGAGCACCCGGATCAGGGTGGGCCGCATTTCCTTGGTGGTTCCGTCGGTCAGGCCAAGATCGGTCAGGTGAGGCCCGGGATTGCAGGCGCGTGAGCCCGCTCAGCGCCTTGAAGGTGCGGTAAGGCGCGCCCGCGGCCTCCACGATACGCTTGGCGAGCGCAACCGATTGGCCTCAGACCGGGTTGCGCCGCTGCCGCAAGGCCAGCCAGCCGAGCAGGACCGCCGCGGTCAGCACCACCGGGAACACCACTTCATTGACCGTCGCCCAGCCATAGACCGCAAGCAGCTTGCCCGATCCGAACGAGCCGATCGCCATCGAGCCGAACACCAGGAAGTCGTTGAAGCTCTGCACCCGCGTACGCTCCTGTGGCCGGTGCGTTTCGGTGACCAGCGTCGTGGCGCCGATGAAGCCGAAATTCCAACCCACCCCAAGCAGCACAAGCCCGATCCAGAAATGCCAGAGCGTAATCCCGGAAATGCTGATGGCGGCGCTTGCGAGCAGGAGCGCAAAGCCCGTCGCGATCACCTTGACCACGCCGAAGCGGGCGATCAGCGTGCCGGTGAAGAAGCTCGGCACGAACATGCCGAGCACATGCCATTGCAGGCCGAGGGCAGCGTCGGTGACGCTGTGGTTGCATTCGATCATGGCGAGCGGGGCTGCCGTCATCACCATGTTCATCATCGAATAGCTGGCGATGCCGCAGACCACGGCGACGATGAATTTGGGCTGCCGCGCAATTTCCGACAACGGTCGCCCGGCATTGGTCGCGGTCGGCTTGGGCGGCATCGGGATTTTCAGGAGAGTCAGGAACAGGCCCGCAACCACCGCAATCGCCGCCTGCGCCAGATAGGTGGCGGCAAACAGATAGGGCGGCAGCATGTCCTTGGTGGCGATCACCACCTGGGGTCCGACAATGGCGGCCAGCACGCCGCCGATCAGCACCCAGGAAATCGCCTTGGGCCGGAACGCATCGCTTGCGGTATCGGCGGCGGCAAAGCGATAGGCCTGATGCGCCGCCGCATAAAGGCCGGAGAAGAAGGCCCCGATATTGAAGAGAACAAAAGAGCCATAGAGCACGCCGATGCAGCAGATCAGCCCGGTCGCCACGCCGCAGAGCGTGCCGATCTGGAACGCGGTGCGCCGCCCGTAGCGGCGGGCGATGGCGCCGACCGGCAGCGTGCCGAGCCACATGCCGATGACGTAGACGGTGATCGGCACGGTCGCGAGCATCTTGTCGGGCGCGAGCATCGCGCCGGCGATGGCGCCGGTGGCCAGCAGCACGGTGTTGTTGCCGCCGGCCATGGCCTGCGCGCAGGCCAGAATGATCGCGTTGCGGCGCGCCAGCGCGTCGTCGATCAGATGATGCTGGCCGTCGGCGGCTACGGACATTGAGTTCGCTCCCCGGCAGAGGTCGCCCTACATATCCGCGCCGTTGAATATAAGGAAGCCCGGCAAACGCAGGTCAGAACTGCCATGCGCCGGGATGCCGGACGGCGAGGGTCTTGAGGGCGGCCATGTCCGGAGCGCCGAGCTGGCGCATCGCGACCGCGATCTCCTCGATCAGCATGTCGGTGACATAGGCGGCGCCGGTGGGGGCGGGGGGGGCAGAACCACCAAAGAAAAAACACCCCACAAATGAAGACATCACCCCCAACACAAAAGAGCGCAACTAC
>NZ_JBKBVB010000132.1:0-12101 GCF_046289595.1 Pseudorhodoplanes sp. | reverse complement strand
AGGCGCTTCTTTTTCTCGGGATGCCAGTGTCCGCGCACAGTACCGAGCGCGTCTTCGGTCACGGTCATCCCGGCCGCGCGCATCCACGCGCCGATCAGGTCGGCTGCCTTGCGGTGTTCGGGGCTGAGATACAGGCGGACCAGCCGCTGCGGCTCCGACGAGATCGCACCGAGCTGTGAGAGCATCGCTTCGGCGCGCGAGCCGATCGCAGCGATGTCGGCGGGAACGGTCATGGTCAATGCGCGCTGAGCCATCGCCCGAGTTGCGCGCGCTCATCGTCCGTCATGTTGGTCTGGTTGCCGAGCGGCATCGCCTTGTTGCGGACGGTCTGCATCATGATGAGCTGATTGAAGCGCTTGAGATCGGCGAGGGTCTCGAGCGTAACATTCTTCGGCGGCTCCTTGAAGCTCTCGTGGGTCGGGCGGCGCGCATGACAGGAAACGCAATGCTTGGCGCTGAGCGCCAGCACTTCGGCGTCCGACACCGGCGGCCCGCTGTCGGCGGTCTTGCTCGGCGCGGTGACGAAGATCGCGCACAACAAGGCGAAAGCCGTGACCGGCGCGGCCCAGCCGTATTTCTCCCACGGCTCGCCCATGTCGATCCGGTTCAGAATGTGCCGGAACATGCCGCCGGTAATCAGGATCAGCGCCACCACCATCCAGGCATGCGGATGCGCCGACAGGAACGGATAATGCGGCGACACCATCATCAGCAGCACCGGCAGGGTCAGGTAATTGTTATGCAGCGAACGTTGCTTGGCGACCTTGCCGTATTTCGCTTCCGGCTCCTCGCCGTTGAGCATCTGCGCCACCATCTTGCGCTGGCCGGGAATGATGACCATGAACACATTGAACGCCATGATGGTGCCGATGAAGGCGCCGACATGGATGAAGGCGCCGCGTCCGGAAAACACATTGGTGTAAAACCAGCTCGCCAGCATGATCAGCAGGAACACCGAGAGCGCGAGCGGCACCGTGCGGTCGCCCCACAATCGGCAGATCCCGTCATACAGGACCCAGCCAACCAGCAGCGAGACGATCGAGAAGAAGATCGCCTGCCATGGCAACAGGTCCATCACCGCCGGGTCGATCAGATAGGCGCTGGCATGGAAATAATACTGGATGATGAGAAGCCCGAAGCCCGTGACCCAGGTGAGATAGGCTTCCCATTTGAACCAGTGCAGATGCGGTGGCAGATGCGGCGGCGCCACCGTGAATTTCTCGACGTGATAGAAACCGCCGCCATGGACCTGCCAGGCGGTACCGAAAACGCCCGGGCTTTTGCGCTCCTTCTGGTTCAGCGAATAGTCCAGCGCGATGAAATAGAAGGATGTGCCAATCCAGCCGATGCCCACGATCATATGGGCCCAGCGCAGCAGGAGATTGCCCCATTCCCCGAGAAAGACGTCCATGAGTCTCGTTACGACCGCGTGTTCAGTTCGGCCTCATCCTGAGGAGCCGGCGTCAAGCCCGCGTCGCGAAGGATGGTCCACCCTCGTCCTTCGAGACGGCCGCCACGCGGCCCCCTCAGGATGAGGGCGGATGCGACTCGCAGACTAGCAAGCGGCGTGCCGGACGCAATTGCTACGGGATCAGGATCGACGACCCCGTGGTCTCCCGCCCCTCCAGATCCTCGTGGGCCTTGCGCGCGTCCTTGAGGGCATATTTCTGGTTGATCGGGATTTTGACCGCTCCGCTCGCAACCACGTTGAACAGGTCGTTGGCGGTCGCGATCAGATCCTCGCGCTTGGCGACGTAATTGTTCAGGGTCGGACGGGTCGCGAACAACGATCCTTTCGTCTGCAGGATGTTGATATTAAAGGCCTCGATCTGCCCGGACGCAGAGCCGAAGCTCGCAAACATGCCGAGCGGCCGCAGGCAGTCCAACGAGGCCGGGAACGTCGCTTTGCCGATGCCGTCATAGACCACGTCGCACAGCTTGCCGCCGGTGATCTCCTTGACCCGCGCCGGAAAATCCTCCTCGCGATAATAGATCACGTGGTGGCAGCCATTGGCCTTGGCGATCTCGCCCTTCTCCTTCGAGCCGACCGTTCCGATCACGGTGGCGCCGAGATGGTTCGCCCATTGGCACAGAATCTGGCCGACGCCGCCGGCCGCGGCATGCATCAGGACGGTCGATCCCTTGGCGACCTTGTAGGTTCGATTGAGAAGATATTGCGCGGTCATGCCTTTCAGCATCATGCCGGCGGCCTGTTCGTAGGAAATGGCGGGCGGAATTTTCACCACGCGGTCGGCCGGCAGCAGCCGCTCGGCCGAATAGCCCCCCAGCGCGACCACATAGGCAACCCGGTCGCCGACCTTCAGGTCGGTGACGCCCTCGCCGACCGCGATGACTTCGCCGGCGCCCTCATTGCCGGACACAAACGGCATGCCGACCGGAGACGGATACATGCCCATGCGGAAATAGGTGTCGATATAGTTCACCCCGCAGGCATGCTGCTTGATCCTGATCTGGCCCGGCCCCGGAGCCGGCACCTCGATGTCCTCGAACGTGAGCACCTCGGGCCCGCCATGCTTGTGAACCCGGACCGCTGCGACCATGTCTGCTCTCCCTGAACGAAAACAGGCCCGTCTCGGCGAGCCTTGATGTGTGGCGGATCATAGGGGCGATGACGGCGCTGGCAAGCTATCGCGCACCCGAGACGGTCAGGTAGGTGCCGCTGGTATAGCTCGCCGCATCCGAGATTAAGAAAAGAATGGCTGCCGCCACCTCGTCCGGGGTGCCGACCCGGCCGGTCGGAAGCTGCGGCGCGATGCGTTGCAGGCGTCCAGGTTCATGGATCTCGGTATCGATCGGTCCGGGGGCGACGGCATTGACACGGATCCCCTCCCCAGCAAGCTCTTTCGAGAGACCCGTGACGAGGCCATCGACCCCGCTCTTGGTTGCGGCGTACCAGACATATTCGCCCGGCGCGCCAAGCCTGGACTGGACCGAGGAAAGGAAGACCATGCTGCCGCCCCGCTTGCCGTGCTTGGTCGACAGGCGCGGGATCGCCGCGCGGGCGCAGAAGAAGGCGCCCATCAGATTGATATCGACATTGTCGCGCAGCGTCTGCGTCGACACCGCCTCGAAGCGCGAATTCTTGCCGGTGACGCCGCTGTTATAGACCAGATGCGTCAGCGGCCCGAACGTATCGACCGCGGCGAACATGCGCGCGACATCCTCCTCCTTCGCCATGTCGCCCTGGACGGCAAGGCCGCGGCTACCGGCCTTCTCGATGTCGCGCACCACCTGCACTGCAGCCTCGGCATTGCTTTTGAAGTTGATGACGACGTCATAGCCGCGCGACGCTGCGAGCCTGGCGGTCGCGGCGCCGATGCCGCGTCCGCCGCCGGTGATGAGCACGATGTCTTTCATTTGAATTCCCGAGGCGATTTTCCAAAATTGCAACGCCAAGCCGTCAATCGTCTGCAGTCGCAAGACCGACAGTGAGGAAATATACGCCGATCGCAACAAGAAGCCATGCGACGACGGCGCCCGGATCGAGTGCGGTCAGGAGCGCATAGAGACCGAGCGCGCACCAGGCCGCAAGCGCGATCAGGTTCAGCATGCGCAGATGCGGCACCCGGAACGGATGCAGCACGCGAAGCGGCGTGAAGGTCAGGACCACGAGCATTGCGACGACAGCGGCCGCAAACCACGGTGGCAGCTTGAGGACGAAGAGATGAAAGGCGACCGCATTCCAGAGCGCCGGGAAGCCGCGGAAATAATTGTCCTGCGTCTTCATTTCCTCGTCGGCGAAGTAGAGCGCGCTGGTCACCACGATGGCGATGGCGAGGGGCAGAGCGACGGGTTGCGGAAGAAGCCCGCTGGTCGCCAGCGCAAAGGCGGGAACAAAAACATAGGTGGTGAAATCGACGACGAGATCGAGCGCATCGCCCGACCAGCGCGGCAATATCTCCGCGACATGATATTTCCGGGCGAGCGTGCCATCGATGCCGTCGATGAACAAGGCCACCGCGAGCCACACGAACATCGCAACATAATCGGACCTGGCTGCAGCCAGCAGCGCCAGCAGCGCACAGGCGGCGCCGCAGGCGGTGAAGATGTGAACCAGGAACGGCTTGACCCGCGCGCGCCTGCCGCCCTCGCCCCTCTGCGTCATGTGCGGGCTACCGGTTGCCCCAGTCGATCTGGCAGATCTCGGCGGACCGTCCGGTGAAATTCCAGTTGCGGCCGAAGGCGCGGAACCTCGATCTGTCGGCCTTGGCGATGGTCACGTCCGGTGCGATCCAGTAGCCGCTGTTGCGGATCGTCACATTCTGATCTTTCGCCTTGCCGGGCACTGGCGTGATCGCGCCGTCCACGATCTTGTCGATGGTGATGAGCCGCGTCTGACCTTCGGTGCGGTAGCTGATCGGCACCTGCCGCACGCCGAGAAAGCCCGAGACCAGAATCGAGAGCAGATGGGTCGAGCCGCCGACCTTGCCGGTGAAGATGCGGGTCAGACCCTTCATCGCCTGGATGGACGCATCCTCGTCGACGAAGAGCGCAGCGGTCCAGTTGCCGCGCGACATCAGGCCGGGGATTTCGATCATGACCCCGGCCTTCAGGCCGGAGAGATCGACATCGTTGTACCGGCCCTCGTCGATCCGCACCGCCGCCCAGGTCTGGCAGCGATCCTCGGTCGGCGGATGTTCGCCGAGCGACAGCACGCAGGGACAGAACACCGTGCAGCTGCAGGACAGGGTCAGTTCGCCCTTGAGGTTCCAAAGATCCGCCACGCGCACTCCTCCTCACCTAGCCGACGACATGCAAGCCCCATAGCGCCAGAGTCAGACCTCCGGCGGCAACGAAGGCCGCACCGGCGGCGTGGCTGAAAAATCTGAGGACGTTCATCTTTTCGATCGTCATCATGATGCCAAGGAGCGCCATCCACACCAGATTCATCGCGCCCGCCGCGAACATCAAAAGCATCATCGCCCCGCAGCAGCCGAGGCAATACAGGCCCTGGCGCAGTCCGAGCCGGAACACGCCCGCGGGCCTGTCGGTCCAGTTGAGGAAGAAGAACGAGAAGGGCCGCTGACAGACCCGCAGGCAGACCTGCTTCAGGCTGGAGAACTGGTAGGCGCCCGCAGCGATCAGCAGAAGGCCGCTGGCCGGATAGGCAAGCGCGGCCGCACCGGGCAAGCTCGCAGCCGACATCAGTCCGAGCTGAATTCCGGTCGCCAGCAGCGAAAAGCCGAGCCAGACCGCCATATATCCGGCGATCAGGACCTGAGGCGAAACGATGCGCTCGCCCTTGCGCGCCGCTGTCTCGGCGATCTCGGCATAGGTCAGGATCATCGGACCTGCGGTCGGCAGCATCATGGCCAGCGTCATTGCCACCCACATCGCCAGAATGAACGCGGCCGCCGTGACGCCGGAGCCCGACGCGGGCATGGCGCGGCACATCGCGTCCAGAAACGCGGCCGCGCCGCCGGTCCGGTCGACGCCAGCGGAGAACAGCAGATAGCCCCAGCCGGCCGCCGCCAGCACGGCGATGCAGGCGATCGCTATCGGCCGCGGCCGGGACACGAGGCCCGCGATCCGGGTCGGGCCGCCAAGCGGAACAAGCGGCCGGGTTTCGGCGGACAACTGGGTCATGGCATTCGGCACGATTCTAGCCGATGCCGGGACGGCGTGAAATCGCACACTGGCGGAATGGTTTCCGGACCCGTAGATAAGCTCTGGAAGGGAGCGCATGATGGCATCGTCTGAGCTGGCCGTGTCGGTCGCCGTGGTCGGCGGCGGTCCGTCGGGGCTTACTGCCGCACTGGCGATTGCCTCGGCCGGTCTCGACGTTGCACTGGTTGCCCGCCGCGCCCCGCCCGACAACCGCACCACCGCCCTGCTCGCTAGCTCGGTCGCCGCGCTCGAAACGCTCGGGGTCTGGCATGACTGCCGCGACCATGCCGCGCCGCTTGCGGAACTGCGCATCGTCGATGCAACGCACCGATTCTGGCGGGCGCCCGAAGCTCATTTCAAGGCCAGCGAAATCGGCCTTGAGGCTTTTGCCTGGAACATCGAGAACCGGAATCTGGTCGCAGCGCTGGAGACAAAAGCCGCCACGATGCCCAACCTGCAGCGGATCGAAGACGATGCGGCTTCGGTGGATATCCGCGCCGACCGCGTCAGCATCCGCACTGCAACAGACCGGATTGTTGAGGCCAAGCTCGCGGTCGGCGCGGATGGGCGCAATTCGGTCTGCCGCAGTGCCGCCGGGATCGCGGTGGATAGCCGGAACTATCCACAGATCGCGCTCACCTACAACATTGCGCATGGCCGGCCGCATCGCGACATCTCGACCGAATTCCATACCGAGCACGGACCCTTCACCACCGTACCGCTGCCCGGCAACCGCTCCAGCATTGTCTGCGTCGTGAGCGAAACCGACGCCGGGCATATGCAGTCACTATCGGGATCGGCGCTCGATCTCGAACTGGAACGGCGCGCGCATTCGATCCTCGGCAAGATGCGCGCCGAGCCGGGACACGGCGTCTTTCCGCTGGCGGTCGACACCGCACGTCATTTTGCCGAGAAGCGCGTTGCGCTGGTCGGAGAAGCCGCGCATCGTTTCCCGCCGATCGGCGCTCAGGGCCTCAATCTGGGCCTGCGCGATGCGGCAGCCATCGCCGAGATCGCAGGCGATTTTCCCGACGATCCGGGCGTCCCGGAGGCGACCGGCCGCTATGATCGCGAACGCCGCGCCGACATCCTGAGCCGCACCTTTGCGGTCGATCTGATGAACCGCTCGCTCCTGTCGGATTTCCTGCCGGTCCAGAGCCTGCGCGGGCTCGGCTTGCATGTGCTCAACACAATCGGCCCGTTGCGTCGCGCGATGATGCGCGAAGGCGTGATGCCGCGCGCGGCACAGCCGCGGCTGATGCGCGGCGAAGCCCTGTCATAAGGGCGTTTTCGAGTGGAGCGGATACCGGTTCGCGTGAAGAAAACGCGTCAACCAAAGAGCGGCGGCGGCGAAGGCTTTTCGCTGCCGGGCGGTTCGCGAAATTGCGGATCGATCGGCACCGGCAAGGCCGGCAGCGTTCCGCCCTCGGCGCCGCGGACCCTGTGCGCAAACACCCCCCGCCCCACGAAATGCGGATCGGCCAGCGCGTCTTCGATAGAGCGCATGACGGTCACGCAGCAATCGGCGCGAGCCAGCACCGGGGCCCAATCCGGGGTCGTTCGGCTGGCGATGATTGCCGCCACCGCAGCGATGGTCGCCGACGGATCGCGGCTGTCGTCCCTCAACCTCTCCTCAAGCCCGATGACGGCAGTGAAGCGCTGCCAGAAGTGATCTTCCAGCGCCGCACAGGCAATGATGCCGCCGTCCTTTGCCGGATAGAGGCGATAGCGCGGCGTGCTGCCGGTCAGGTCTGACTGGCCTGACGTTGCAAGCGATCCGCTCGCCCACAGGCCGGAGAGGGCGCGCCAGGCGAAGGTGAACATCGCATCGGTCATGGCGATGTCGAGATGGCAGCCCCGGCCGGTCAGGTCGCGCTGGCGCAGCGCGAGAAGGATGTTGATCACCGCTGGAAAGGTACCGCCCGCGATATCCGCAACCAGCGCCGGGGGAATGACCGGACGGTCTGGCGGACCCGGCTGAAAGGCCAGCAATCCGGTGCTCGCGATGTAGTTGAGGTCGTGTCCGGCCTCGTTTGCCCGCGGGCCGGTCTGACCATAGCCGGAAATCGAGCAATAAATCAGTCGGGGATTGACGGCGCGCGACGCGTCAAATCCGAATCCGAGTTTTTCCAGAATACCTGGACGAAATTGCTCAAACAGAACATCGGACCTCTCAAGTAACGATTTAAGTTTTGCCTTACCCTCCGGAGTCTTCAGGTCCAGCGTGATCGTCCTCTTGCCCCGGTTGAGCAGGCTGAAGGCCGCCCCTGTGCCCTGCCATTGCGGGGCATAAGCGCGCATGTCGTCGCCGCCCGGCCGTTCAATCTTGATCACCTCGGCACCCGCCTCCGCCAGCATCAGCGTCGCCAGCGGCCCCGGCAGCAGATTGGTCAGATCGACAACGCGGATTCCGGACAGTGGCTGGGGCATTGACTGGCTCCGAGTGGCGCGGCCAGCATATCGTGACGATGGAAGGAGTGACGAGAGGCTAAAACGGCGTCACAGGAAGCCGCCCGGATTGCACGAGCCACATGACCGTGGTCAGCGTCGCGACCGACACCATCGTACCGATCAGGATCGAGCCCGACGCCTCCTCGACCCAGACGTCGTATTGCCGCGCCAGCACGAAGACATTGAGCGCCGGCGGCAGCGCCGCCATCAGCACCGCCGCATAGGTCCAGGGCGCGCTGAACGGGCCGAGCCAGGCGAGCATGGCGAAGACGATAATCGGGTGCAGCACCAGCTTTACCGGCACAATCGCCGGCACGTCCCAGGCCAGCCGCGGCAGCGGACGCAGCGCCACCGTCACCCCCAACACGAACAGCGCGCAGGGCGCAGCGGCGTTTTGCAGGAACTCCATCAGACGGTCGAGCGCCACCGGCGGCCTGAAGTGCACCGCAGCCGACACAACCCCGAGCATGGTTGCGATGATGAAGGGATGCAGCGCGATGCGACGGACAACGAACAGCACCGAGCGAAAGAAGCCGCGCCGTTCGCCGCCGCCGATCTCCATCAAAAACGGCACCAGCGAGAACAGGATGATGCTGTCGAAGCAGAAGATCAGCGCCACCGGCGCGGCCGCTGCGGGGCCCAGCGTAGAAAGCGCGAGCCCCGGCCCCATATAGCCGATATTGCCATAGCCGCCGGCGAGGCCAGCGATCGTGGCTTCGGGCAGCGCGCGCCGGCCCATCGTCGCGATCGCGAAGGCGATGAAGAAGGCAATGGTCGTGGACAAAGTGGTCGCCACCACGAACCAGACATTGACCAGCTCCTCGAGCGGGGTCTTGGCGACGATCCGGTAGAACAGGCAGGGCAGCGCGACATAGACGATAAAGAAGTTCATCCAGGCGAGCCCGGTATCCGGAATCCGCTTGAAGCGGCCGCAGGCATAGCCGAGGAAGATCAGTCCGAAATATGGAAGCGCAAGATTGAGGACGTCGAGCATGCAAGTCGGGCGCTGCGAAGGGCACCGGCGCGCTTCGCGCGGCGGGACGGAGGAAACGTCTTATAGCGCCCAGGCAAGCGGCCGGTCCAACGGAGGGCTCCATCGGGCCGGCCGGTTCCTCAAAGACGCGCCGTTTGGAACAATCGCGGCGGCTTACATCTTGCAATCCTTCGCATAGATGTCGACGTGGTTCGACAGCACCTTGGCTCCGGTCGTCAGGACGAAGTCGCCCGCCGGCGTCTTCTTGGCCTTCAGAGCATACCAGTCCTGAACCGGATGCTGGTTGGCCGCGAACTTGAAATTGCCGCGCACAGATGCGAAATCCGCCTTGCGCATCGCCGCCCGCACCGCATCCAGATCGGCGAGGCTCAATCCGGTCGCCTTCAGCGCCGAGCCGATCAAAGACCAGCATCGTAGCCCTGCGCGGCATAGCTCGTGACCGGGCGGTCTCCGTATTTCGCCTTCCGTGCGGCGACGAAGGCCTTGCTTGCCGGATTGTCGAAATCGTCGTTCCATTGGCTTGCGACCTGAACGCCGACCGCGGCATCCTTGAGCACCTTCACCATCGCCTGATCCATCGATGCGGCATGCATCACGAGCGGGATTTTCAGCCCGGCCTGATGCGCCGCCATCCGCGCGGCCGGCGAGAGCGAGCGCCACAGCGGCGCAGATGAAGTTGGACACACGCCTATTCCTGAAGTCACCACGAAAAGCGAAACTATGTGCCTGATATGGCGGAGCCACAAGGCGGCCGACTGCGCGAATCGCTCGCTTGCGCACAAAACTACGGCTTGGCGCTGCAATGCGGTTACACTAATGATGGCGTATGAAACTGCCGCGCAATTTCTTCAAACCACTCGCCGCCGGCGCGCCCGCGCCCTTGCGTGAATTGCCGGTCAGGCTCGAGCGCATGATCCACTTCGTGCCGCCGCATATCGAGAAGGTCACCGCAAAGGTTCCGCAGCTGGCGCGCGAGGTGGATGTCGTGCTCGGCAATTTGGAGGACGCGATCCCGGCCGATGCCAAGAAGGCCGCGCGCGACGGCTTCATCGCCATGGCCAAGGCCACAGATTTCGGCGCGACCGGGCTCTGGACCCGCATCAACGCGCTGAACTCGCCGTGGGTGCTGGACGACATCACCGAGCTGGTCGCAGCGATCGGCAACAAGCTCGACGTCATCATGCTGCCGAAAGTCGATGGCCCCTGGGACATTCATTATCTCGACCAGCTCCTGGCCCAGCTCGAAGCACGCCACGCCATCGAGCGGCCGATCCTCGTTCACGCCATCCTGGAAACTGCCGAGGGCGTGATGAATGTGGAAGCGATCGCCACCGCCTCTCCGCGGATGCAGGGTATCAGCCTCGGGCCCGCCGATCTTGCCGCTTCGCGCGCGATGAAGACCACACGCGTCGGCGGCGGTCATCCCGAATACAAGGTGCTGGCCGATGCCGGCCCGGACGGCGGACCGCGCGCGGTGTACCAGCAGGATTTGTGGCACTATACGCTGGGCAAGATGGTCGATGCCTGTGCCGCCGCCGGTATCAAGCCGTTCTACGGCCCGTTCGGCGATTTCTCCGACCCCGACGGCTGCGAGGTGCAATTCCGCAATGCCTTCCTGATGGGCTGTGCCGGCGCCTGGTCGCTGCATCCGAGCCAGGTCGCGATCGCCAAGCGGGTGTTTTCGCCCGATCCGGACGAGGTCGCCTTCGCCAGAAAGATCCTCGACGCCATGCCGGACGGGACCGGCGCGGTCATGATCGACGGCAAGATGCAAGACGACGCCACCTGGAAACAGGCCAAGGTGGTGGTCGATCTGGCAAAACTGGTGGCGGCCAAGGATCCGGACCTCGCCGCCCGATACGGATTGTAGACCGGGCACGCCGCTGGCATTGCGCCCTCAGTCACCCTATGTTCGCCCCGTCATGACAGAGACCGAAAGCAAGGCGCGGGTCGCCAAATTTCATATCGGACAGGTGGTGAAACACCGCATTTTTCCGTTCCGCGGTGTCATCTTCGACATCGACCCGGTTTTCAACAATACCGAGGAATGGTGGCTGTCGATCCCCGCCGAGGTGCGGCCGCGCAAGGATCAGCCATTCTATCACCTCTACGCGGAGAATGCGGAGACCGAATACGTCGCCTATGTTTCGGAGCAGAACCTGCTCGCGGACACGTCACCGGAGCCGATCCGGCATCCGCAGGTCAGGGAAATGTTTGTGAGGATCGAGGGCGGCGCCTATCGCCCGCGCGACCTTCGCGTCAACTGATCGAACCTCACGGCATCGGCCCGTATGCGCAAACGCGCTCCATCGGTGGACAACAGTCCCCGCTACTATAACGAGGTCTCCGTCACCGCTTCTGCTGCAGTTCCTTGCCGCGCCGCTCCAGCTCTTCACGCAGCTTGTTGTTGAGCGCTTCGATTTCCTTCGGGTCGGTGGCCGGCCCGTCATAGGCCTTGGCGAAATCGGCGAGCGGCACCGCCAGCGTAAAGACCGACTGCTGCATGTTGTAGGCCTGAACATACAGGTTCTGGCCTTTCTTGAGCTTTTCGATCATGTCGGCACTGGCGTCGGTCTGCGCCATGCAGGCGCCGCCGGTGCAGGTAATGATCGGCAGCACCATCGCGCCCTGTTCGTCATTGTCGATCAGCACACGGGTTCCGCGCGGGATCAGCACGCCGAGGGGCAGCATCACTTGCAGGATCCTGCGCTGCTCCCCCTCCATCTCCATCACAACCGCGCCGACCATCGGCATGCCGGTTTCCAGACGCCCGTCCTTGCCGATGCGGCATAGCGTTTTGCCGCCGGTTTCAGGGCCCTGGTTACAGAGTTTGGTCCAATTCGAGTAGACCAGGGGCGGCATTTCCGGCGCCGCGGGCTGCGCGGGTTCCGACGGTTGCGTTTGCGCTTTCGGTGCAGCTTTCGGCGTTTGCGGTTTTTGTTGCGCCAGGCCCGGGCTGGAGACCTGCAGCGACAGCGCCGCGATCAATGCGCAAAGCGACGCTGCGCGAAAAATCGTCCGCCGCGCG
>NZ_JBKBVB010000131.1:0-12133 GCF_046289595.1 Pseudorhodoplanes sp. | reverse complement strand
ATTGCGCGAGCGAAGTCGCATCACAACGCGGCGCTCGTTCAGAGGCCGAGCTTCGCCTTCAGGATGTCGTTGACCGCCTGCGGATTGGCCTTGCTGCCCGACGCCTTCATCACCTGACCGACGAACCAGCCGATCGCTTTCGGGTTCGTCTTGGCGTCGGCGACCTTATCCGGGTTTGCCGCGACGATCTCCGCCACCACTTTCTCGATCTCTGCCGTGTCGGTGACCTGCTTCATGCCGCGCGCTTCGACAATGGCGCGGGGGTCGCCGCCCTCGGTCCAGACGATCTCGAACAGATCCTTGGCGATCTTGCCCGAAATCGTCCTCTCCGCGATCAGATCGAGGATCGTACCGAGCTGGACAGCCGATACCGGCGCGGCGGAAATGTCCTTGCCTTCTTTGTTCAGCCGGCCGGTGAGTTCGTTGATCACCCAGTTGGCGGCGGTCTTGGGGTCGCGCCCTTGCGCCACCGCCTCGAAATAGTCCGCTGTCTCCTTTTCCGCGATCAGGACGCCGGCATCGTAGGCGGACAGGCCGAAGGCGGAGATGAAGCGCTGCTTCTTGTCGTCCGGCAATTCCGCAAGCGTTTCTTTTAGCGCCGCGACATAGGCATCGTCGAATTCGAGCGGCAGCAGGTCGGGATCGGGAAAATAGCGATAGTCGTGCGCCTCCTCCTTGGAACGCATCGACCGGGTCTCGCCCTTGCCGGGGTCGAACAGCCGCGTCTCCTGCTCGATCGCCCCGCCGTCCTCGATGATCTCGATCTGGCGGCGCGCCTCGTATTCGATCGCCTGGCCGATGAAGCGGATCGAGTTGACGTTCTTAATCTCGCAGCGCGTGCCGTAGGGTTCGCCCGGCCGGCGGACCGACACGTTGACGTCGGCGCGCAGGTTGCCCTTCTCCATGTCGCCGTCGCAGGTACCAAGGTATCGGAGGATGGAACGCAGCTTCGTCACATAAGCCTTGGCCTGCTCGGACGAGCGGATGTCAGGCTTGGAGACGATCTCCATCAATGCAACGCCGGACCGGTTGAGATCAACCAGCGACAATGTCGGGTGCTGGTCGTGAATGCTTTTCCCGGCATCCTGTTCGAGATGGACGCGCTCGATGCCGACATCGATGCTGCTGCCGTCCGGCAGGTCGACCGATACGACGCCCTCGCCCACGATCGGCGACTGGTACTGGCTAATCTGGTAGCCCTGGGGCAGATCGGGATAGAAATAGTTCTTCCGGTCGAACACCGATCTGTTGTTGATCTTCGCTTTCAGTCCGAGGCCGGTGCGGATCGCCTGCCGCACGCATTCCTCGTTGATGACCGGCAGCATGCCCGGCATCGCCGCATCGACCAGAGACACATGTGAATTCGGCTCGCCGCCGAACGCCGTCGAGGCGCCCGAGAACAGCTTCGACTCCGAGGTGACCTGGGCATGGACTTCCATGCCGATCACGACCTCCCAGTCGCCGGTCGCGCCACGGATCAGGTTGCCGGTCTTTGCGGGTGTAGCCATCACCACCACGCCTCGACCGGGAAATGCCCGGCCGCCTGCTCGATCACTTCGCCAAGCGAGAACAATGTCTCCTCGTCGAACGGCCGGCCGATCAGCTGAAGGCCGAGCGGCAGTCCTTCCGCCGACAATCCGGCCGGCACCGCAATGCCGGGCAGTCCCGCCATGTTCACCGTCACCGTGAACACGTCATTGAGGTACATCTCGATCGGATCGGCCCCGCCCTTTTCGCCGATACCGAAAGCCGCCGACGGCGTCGCGGGCGTGAGGATCGCATCCACCCCTGCGGCGAATACGTCCTCGAAATCCTTCTTGATGAGGGTTCGCACCTTCTGCGCGCGCAGGTAATAGGCATCGTAATAACCGGCCGACAGCACATAGGTGCCGATCATCACCCGGCGACGCACTTCGGCACCGAAGCCCGCCGCGCGCGTCGCCTCATACATGCCGGTGACGTCGCGGCCATTCTCGCGCAGGCCGTAGCGGACGCCATCGTAGCGCGCCAGATTGGACGAAGCTTCCGCCGGCGCCACGATGTAATAGGCCGGCAGCGCATACTTTGTATGCGGGAGCGAAACATCGACCGTCTCGGCGCCGGCATTCTTGAGCCATTCAGCACCCTGCTCCCACAGTTTTTCGATTTCCGGCGGCATGCCATCGATCCGATATTCCCTCGGAATCCCGATCCGCATGCCCTTTACCGACTTGCCGACCGCGGCCTCGTAGTCCGGCACCGCGATGTCGGCGCTGGTCGTATCCTTCGGATCATGGCCCGCCATGGAGCGCAGGAGGATTGCATTGTCGCGCACCGTGCGGGTGAACGGACCAGCCTGGTCGAGCGAGGATGCGAAGGCGACGATGCCCCAGCGCGAGCAGCGCCCGTAGGTCGGCTTGATACCAACGATCCCGGTAAAGGCCGCGGGCTGGCGTATCGAGCCGCCGGTATCGGTGCCGGTTGCGCCGAGGCAAAGCCGTGCGGCAACGGCGGCCGCAGACCCACCCGATGAGCCGCCCGGCACCAACGGCGTATTCGAACCCTTGCGCCGCCACGGTGACACGACGGGTCCAAGCGCCGAGGTTTCGTTCGACGAGCCCATCGCGAATTCGTCGTTATTGGTCTTGCCGAGCATCACCGCGCCGTCACGCCAGAGCTGCGCGGTGACGGTCGATTCGTAGGTCGGCACGAAATTACCAAGGATTTTCGAGCATGCCGTCGTGCGGACATCCTTGGTGCAGAACAGATCCTTCACCCCAAGGGGAATGCCTTCCAGCGGGCCGACATCGCCGGATGCAATGCGGGCATCGGATGCCTTGGCCTGCGCCCGCGCATGATCCGGCGTCTCCAGCACATAGGCATTGAGCGCGCGCGCCTTCTCGACCGCGGCAACATGCGCTTCGGTCAGTTCGGATGCGCTGAATTGTTTCTGTTTGAGGCCGTCACGCGCCGCGGCGATCGTGAGGCTGAGAAGGTCGCTCATGTAACAAAGCTCATGCGTCGGGACTGTCACAGGCAAAGGCCTGCGCCGTTGTCTCCGGCGTCTTTGCCTGCCGCGGTGTGGGCGCCGGCGGCTTCTGACGGACCACCTTGGTGCCGTCCGGCTCCTCCACCACCTCGATCTCGCCGGGCAGAGGCAGCCCCATCGCGCGCAGGTCGTCCTCGCTATGGCCCTCCGGCATCTCGCCCCTGGCGATCTGCTGGATCAGTTGCCAGCGGTAATACATGTCGGCTTCTTCGCAGGCGAGGCACATGAACCGGCAATCCTCACTCGACCACCTTGGGAACGGCAAAATAGGAGCCCTCGGTCAGCGGCGCATTGCGCAGGATGTCGTCGACGATGCCGCCGTCGGTCACCTTGTCTTGCCGCTTCTTCATTGCCATTGGCGTCACCGAGGTCATCGGCTCGACGCCAGCGACATCGACTTCGCCGAGTTGCTCGACAAAGGTGAGGATCGCGTTGAGTTCGCCGCGCAGATGCTCCACCTCCTCGTCCGCGACTGCGATACGCGAAAGGTGGGCAATCCGGCGAACCGTCGCCGCGTCGACCGACATCGTCTGCTCCGAAGGATGATCCGGGCCAAGCTATAGCAGAGCCGCGTTTGCGCCCGCAACAAAGCCGGTTCCGGCAGATTTCGGCCAAGGATCGGCCAAGTATCTATCGGGAAGGAACGGCCATGTCGCGGCTTTCGTCAGCGTGACGCCGCGAGCGCCGCAAGCTTGTCCGCAAGATCGACGAAGTCGGCGGCGGCTACGTCGACCGGAACGGCCGGCTGCGTTTCGCCGCCGGGTGGGCCGCATTCCTGCGGCCGCGCCACATGCGCGGTGCGAAGCCCACATCGTGCCGCGGCCGCAAGGTCGTAACTATGCGCGGCGACCATCATGCAGGCGCCCGGTTCAAGATCGAGCGCCGCGCAGGCCGCTTCATAGACCCGCGGCTTCGGCTTGTAGTCGCCCGCGATCTCCGCCCCGAGAATGGCGTCCCAGGTGATGCCGTTGTGGCGCGAGAGCCGCGCCATCAGGCCGATATTGGCGTTGGAAACCGGCGCCAGCAAAAACCGTTCGCGCAGCCGGGCAAGACCGTCGCGCCCGTCCGGCCAAAGATCGAGCCGGTGCCAGGCGCGATTGAGCGCATCGCAGACCTCTTCGCCGAGATCCGACAATCCAAAGCGCGGCCTGATCCGGTCGAGGTTACGCCGGTGCAGATCGTCGAGCTTGCTGAAGGGAATGCATCCGGCCCGTACCTCCTCCATGGCCGGCTGATATTCGGCCCGCCAGGCGTCGGCGAACGCCAGCCAGTCGCGTTGCACACCGAGCGGCGCGAGCAGCCGCTCGGCTTCCCGGGCGATGCCGCCGCGCCAGTCCACGACGGTGCCGAAAACGTCAAAAAACAGCGCCTTGATGTGCATTCGGTCGGTTCCGGTCTGACGACTGCCTCATAACACCCGTTGCCGTCGCGAGATGGGCCAGGATTTGCGGACGGGGGATAGACGACGGAGAGTCAATTTTACATCTCCAGTCTGTTGCATCCGCAAAATTTTGGATGCTAGACTTTCTCTACCGGAAATTTCGTCCCTCGGAATCCGCAACGTGCACGGAGCGGTGTCATGGTGGCGACGCTGAACCATTCCAGCGCCAAGGAAACCCTCAAATTTCTGGAGAAGAAGGCCAGCGCCGGCGTCTGGAGCCTGGACTTCACGACTCAGCAGATGGCCTGGTCGGACGGGTTTTATGAATTGCTCGGCCTGGCCCCCGGCTCGATCGAACCGTCCTACGAGACCATCGTACAGATGATGCACCCGGACGATCGCCGGTCGTCCGGTGAATTCGATCGGATTGTGAATGAAGGTCTCCCGCTCGATCGCGAATTGCGGATCATTCAGCCGAACGGAAAGCTTCGCTGGCTCTCCAATCGCAGCGAGGTTCACCTCGACAAGAGCGGCAAGCCGGTCCGCGTCCTCGGCGTTCTGCTCGATGTAACCTCGCAGCGCGAAGCCGCCCTCGCCCGCGACGCCGCGGAGTCGCGTTTCAGGGCGCTTGTCAGCGCAACCAACGCCTTTGTCTGGACCGCGGACGCGGAGGGCAAAATCCTCGACATCCGCAACTGGCGCGAACTGCGCGGCGAGAATCCGGCAGCCATTCTCGGCTCCCGGTGGATCGATCTGGTCCACCCGGAGGATCGCGCCGGAACAGTCAAATCGTGGTCCGACGCGCTCGCCACCAAGAGCAATTATCAATGCGAACATCGTGTCCTGCAGCCCGACGGCAGCTACCGCTGGATGCTGTCGCGCGCAGCGCCGATCCTGCTGGAAAACGGCGCCGTGCGCGAATGGGTCGGGATCTCCGCGGACATTCAGGATCGCAAGGTCTGGCCGGCCGCGGACGCAAGCCGCGAAACGGTGATGACCGGCAGCCAGCTTCGCGCGGCGCGCGGCGTGCTCAATTGGTCGGTCCGGGAATTGTCACAGGCAGCCGGCGTCTCGAGTTCGACCATCCGCCGTCTGGAGGAAATGGACGGCCCCCCACCCGGGCGAGAACAGGCACTGGCGCCGCTTCAGGCGGCGCTCGAGGCGGCTGGGGTGGAGTTCCTGTTCCCGCCGACCGGAAAACCCGGCGTCAGGCCCCGATAAGTCATTGTCATTATTATTCTTTATTGTTTTCTGCTGTCTGCAGACCGGTAACGGATACGCTTCAGCGCTTACCTATGCAAATTGCGAGCATTGAAAAAGAAGGGATTTCGAACGGATTCGGCATAATCCGTCCTGAATCTGCCTCAAGATTTAATCAAATATGACCCAACTCATGCAAATTCGTCATGGCTGCGTCGCAACATAAAACCTGTTGCACCGCACCATTCCACATTATTTTGGTGATCAGAATCGGTTGCGGTTCTTCTGATCTTTCAAAGGGATGACAGCCAATGTTCCTCGCCCATTTCTTCCGCTTCCTGCGCCAGTGGCGGGCCTATGGCGACAGCCTGCAGGAGCTGTCGCGCCTCGGTGACCGTGAGCTTGCCGATATCGGCATCAGCCGCTCGGATATCCCCCGGATCGCTTGGGAAAACGCCGAGCGCGCCGCCTGACGGTAATCCGTTCGGCCGGCCGCTCGTGAAAAAGCCAACGCCCAGCCCGCAAGGCTGGGCGTTGGCTTTTGGGCGGCAGCAAAGCCGCGCGTAAATTATTGCCGAGGCGCGCCGCTTCCCCTAGGGAGGCGGCATGTCGCGTCCAAACCCGGTCCATGTCATTGGCGGCGGCCTCGCCGGTTGCGAAGCCGCCTTTCAACTCGCCACGCATGGCGTGCCTGTGGTCCTGCACGAAATGCGGCCCGTCCGCCGGACCGCAGCCCACCAGACCGGCGCGCTGGCCGAACTGGTCTGTTCCAATTCCTTCCGCTCTGACGACAGCGATACCAGCGCCATCGGGCTTCTGCACGAGGAGATGCGCCGGCTCGGATCGCTGATCATGCGCGCGGCCGACCGAAACCAGGTACCGGCGGGCGGTGCACTCGCGGTCGACCGCGATGGATTTTCCGCAGCGGTCACCGAGGCCATCGAGACCCATCCGCTGATCGCCATCGACCGCACCGAAGTGGCCGGCTTGCCGCCGCAGAACTGGGACAGTGTGATTGTCGCGACCGGTCCGCTGACCTCGCCCGCGCTTGCCGACGCGATCCGAAAGGTCACCGGCGAGCGTTCGCTCGCCTTTTTCGATGCCATCGCCCCGATCGTGCACCGCGACTCCATCGACATGTCCGCCGCCTGGTTCCAGTCGCGCTACGACAAGACCGGCCCCGGCGGGTCGGGCGCGGACTACATCAATTGTCCGCTCGACCGGCTGCAATATGATCGTTTCATCGAGGCGCTGCTCGCCGCCGACAAGGTCTCATTCCATGAATGGGAAACCTCGACGCCCTATTTCGATGGCTGCCTGCCGATCGAGGTGATGGCCGAGCGCGGGCGCGAAACGCTGCGTCACGGTCCGATGAAGCCGTTCGGACTGACCAACCCGCATGCGCCCGGCCGCAAGCCCTATGCGGTGGTGCAACTGCGCCAGGACAACAAGCTCGGCACGCTGTTCAACATGGTCGGCTTTCAGACCAAGCTGAAGCATGGCGAGCAGGTGCGGCTGTTCCGCACCATCCCGGGCCTTGAACGCGCCGAGTTTGCCAGGCTCGGCGGTCTGCATCGCAACACCTATCTCAACTCGCCCGCCCTGCTTGACGGGCGGCTGCGGCTGCGCACTCTGCCGGCCCTGCGTTTTGCCGGACAGATCACCGGCTGCGAAGGGTATGTGGAATCCGCAGCCATCGGCCTTCTTGCCGGGCGCTTTGCCGCCGCGGAGCGCGTGGGTCTTGATCTTGCCGCGCCGCCCCCGACGACGGCGCACGGCGCCCTGCTCGCCCATATCACCGGGGGTCATATCGAAACCATCGATGCCGGTCCGCGCAGCTTCCAGCCGATGAACATCAATTTTGGCCTGTTCCCGCCGCTGGCGCAGGCCCCGACGCGCGCGCCTTCGGGAGAAAAGCTGCGCGGCTCCGCAAAAACACTCGCCAAAAAGCGTGCCCTGACCGCCCGCGCGCTATCCGACCTTGCGCAATGGGCCGGCGGGACCGTAACGGCTGCGGCATGACCGGTGCATACGACCCCGCGCAAGAGGCGTGACGCTCAAAATTCCTGACCGATGAACGATCACGACAACATCCCGTCCGAACTGGCCGGCCGCTTCCGCAGCCGGGTCGTGCTCAAGCAGGACGTGTTCTCGACCGTGGAGCGCGGCATCTTCGTCACGCCGAATGGCGACGTCGAAGCCGTACTGCGGCGGATCGATCTGGTCCCGTGGTGGAGCTACGGGATCGCCCGGCATTTCCTCAAGCGCGAGGCCCGCGCGCTGACGATCGCGGGTGCTGCCGGGATCGCACCGCCGCTGCTTTATCTCGGCAACAAGGCACTGGTGCGCGGCTGGATCGACGGCCTGCCGCTGCATATCGCCAAGCCCGAAGGCGACGACAATTTCTTCCGCTCCGCGCGCCGCGCCTTGCGCACCATCCACCGCGAGGGCCTGACCCATAACGATCTCGCCAAGGAGCAGAACTGGCTGCGCACGCCCACCGGCTACGCCTCGCTGACCGACTTCCAGCTCGCCACGCATTTCGGAAGGCGCGGCCCGCTGTTCCGGATGGCGGCCTACGAAGACCTGCGGCATATGCTCAAGCACAAGCGGCGCTACATGCCGGCGGCCCTCACCGCGACCGAGAAGCGCATTCTCGCGCGCAAGACCTGGCCAACCCGGATCTGGATGGCGACCGGCAAGAAGGTCTATTACTGGGTCACGCGCGGTTTGCTGAACTTCACCGACCGCGAAGGCTCGGGCCCACGCTTCGTCAACGATGCGCCGCGGCTGACGGCATGGCTCAAGCAATGTGAGGGCGTGCGCGACGCCGTCATCGTCGCCTTTCCGGACCGGCGGACCGGAACCGGGCTTTATGCCTTTGTCGAGGCCGACCGGCTGTCGGAGGCCGACCTGATGCGGGCACTGACCGAGGCGCCCGAGGCTGTCGCTGCCCCGGAGCGGCTGCAGGTCGTGGAGCGGCTGCCGCGATCCGGCCGCGGCGACATCCGGACCGACATCCTGCAGCTTGTCGCGATGAACCAGATCGACCTGATCGACCCCCTGCTCGCGAGCGAGACCGAGAAGGAAGTGGTCGCGCGCATCGTCGCCGGCCGGCAAAACCTGCGCGACCGGTTCGCATTCTGATCCCGCGTCATTGCGGGGCGACCTGAACAGCAGGCGAACCCGGAATGCGGTTGAATATTTGAATGTTGATGCGGGTTGGCGTCACAGGGGTGCCGCGGCGGGGCGGCCCGGAACGACGCAAGACCCGCTACACCCAGCCCGCCAGATTCTTCGACGCCCGCCACAAAATCCATTGCTTGCGCCATTGCGCACGCTCGCCGCGCCGTTCGACCCTCAGCACAAGCGGCAGGAACGCCGGCAGGACGGTTTGCGGCAATTGCGCAATCAGATCGCGCACCGCGGCGCGGTGACGCTCCGCGATCGCCGCCGGATCGAATGCCGGGTCTTTGGAACGCCGCGCTGCCGATGCCGCGACGCCTGCATGATGCGCGGCCAGTTTCACCGCCTCGTCCGGCACACCGCCAAGAATCTGCGCCGCCATCAAGAACACCGCGCCATCGGTCTGCGACGCCGCCAGTTCGAACTCGGCCTCGCTCCGTCCCGCTTCGGGATAAAGCGCGCGCCGCCGCGCATCGATCAGATCGAGTACGCGATCCGCTGCAAAGCGGTGCTTCTGCATATGGGTGCCGAACGCCGCGGCGACGGGATGCCCGGCAGCATCCCCGTTGCGTATGGCGTCATGCCACCATTGCAGCCTGATTTCGCCCGCTACCGGATCGCGCACGCGATGCGCCACCGCGGCGGTTTCGAGATCGAACGCATAGAGCGCAAACAGCGCGGGCCGGGACGCAGCCGGAGCGAACAAGGTGGCGAGGAAGCGATCTTTGTCGGCATCGCGCACCAGACGTTCGCAATAATCGGCCGGTTCGTTCATGGGTTTGTCGAACCGCGCCGGGCCCCCTCTTCAGTCGACGGCGATGAGCGCCGCGGAAACCCGGCGTCCCTCCTCGAGCAGGATGTTGAAGGTATTCGCCGCCTGGCCGGTGCGGCTGGTCTCTGCCGAAATACCATGCGCCGCGAACCGTTGCATCAGATCGGGCGGCAGCACCCAGCGCGCGCTTCCGGTGCCGATCAACACAAGTGAGATGGCATCGGCTTCGGCAAAGATCGGCGCAAGCGACTCAGCCGTGATCGCAGACGCATCGGTTACTGGCCAGGCCCAGATTCCGCTCGGCAGCAGCAGCAGAGAGCCGCGATGCGACATGCCGGCGAAGCGGAAGCCGCCCCGCCCATAGGATTCGATCGGCGCCGGACGCGGATAATGCGGGGGCTTGTCCGCCCGATCCAAGCTCAACCCTGGCTCAGCGCTTGGCTGCGGATTTGGCGCTCGACGTCGCGCCCGATTTCGCAGCCGGCGCGGCTGGCGCCTTTTTACCGGAAGCTCCCGCAGCCTCCGCCGCTGCCGCGGCCTTGGACACGGCTTCAGGCTCAAACGTGGTCTGCTCCGGCTCCTCGGAATCCTGCCGGCCGAGGCCCACCCCGAGGTAGATCAGGATCGGCGCGGCGATGAAGATTGACGTATAGGTTCCGACCAGCACCACGCCGAACAGCATGGTCGCGGTAAAGGCGTTGATCGCGTGCCCGCCGAAGAAGAACAGCGCCAGAAGCGCGAGCGTGACCGTGACATGGGTGATCACCGAGCGCGACAATGTCGAATTCACTGAGATATTGAGCAGGTCCGCGATCGACATCTTCTTGTAGCGGCGCAGCATCTCGCGGATGCGGTCGTAGATCACCACGGTGTCGTTCAAGGAATAACCGAGAATCGTCATCAGCGCGGCGATGCCGGTCAGATCGAAATCGATCTGCATCAGCGACAGAAAGCCGACCGTTAGGACGAGGTCATGGACGTTGGCGATCATCGCGCCGAGCGCGAATTGCCATTCAAAGCGGAACCACAGATAAATGAAAATGCCGCAGATCGCGAGCAAAAGCCCCAGCATGCCATAGGCCAAAAGCTCGGTCGAAACGCGGGGGCCGACCACCTCGATGCGGCGCACCTCGATGCCGTCGCCGAGCGCCGCCCTGACCTTCTGCGCCGCCTCCTGCTGCGCAGCCTCGCCGCCGGGCTGCTGCGGAATCCGGATCAGGACGTCAGTCGGCGAGCCGAATTCCTGAAGCTGGGCCTCGCCCAGATTGAGCTGCGCAACGTTGGCGCGCATGCGCGCCAGATCGGCGGGCCCGGCCTTCGATTGCACCTCCATCAGGGTGCCGCCGACGAAATCGACTCCGAGATTGAGGCCGTTAAAGAAGAACAGAAAGATCGCGGCGATCGACAGGACAGCCGAGATCGGGAAGCTGATGCGCCGGAAGCGCATGAAGTCGAATTTGGTATCGTCCGGAACGATACGGAGGAGAGGAATGCGCACGGGCTTTCTCGAAGTCAGATCGGGACGGTGCGCGGGCGGAACCAGCGCACCCAGAGGGCAACCATCAATCGCGTTAGGGTGAAGGCAGTGAAGACGGTGGTGATGATGCCGATGCCGAGGGTCACGGCAAAGCCGCGCACCGGACCGGTACCGATATAGAACAGCACCGCCGCCGCGATGAAGGTCGTGATATTGGAATCGAGGATGGTGGCGAGCGCGCGGGAGAACCCGGCGTCGAGAGCGTTCAGCGCGGAACGCCCTGCCCTGACTTCCTCGCGAATGCGCTCATAGATCAGCACGTTGGAATCGACCGCGATGCCGACCGTCAGCACGATGCCGGCGATGCCGGGCAGCGTCAGCGTGGCGTTGAGCAGCGACAGAATGCCGAAAATCATCGCAACGTTGATGACCACCGCAATATTGGCGAACAGCCCGAACAGCCCGTAGGTCGCAAACATGAAGATGATGACCGCGAGCGAGCCGATCCAGGCGGCGCGCACGCCGTTATCGATCGAGTCCTGACCGAGGCCCGGGCCGACGGTGCGCTCTTCTATGATCGTCAGCGGCGCCGGCAATGCACCGGCGCGCAGCAGGATCGCAAGATCGTTCGCCGACTGCACCGTGAAATTGCCGGAAATCTGGCCGGAGCCGCCGATGATCGGCTCGCGAATCACCGGCGCCGAGATCACCTCGTTGTCGAGGACGATGGCGAAAGGCCGCCCGACATTGGCCTGGGTGGCTTCGGCGAAGCGTCGTGCCCCGTTGTTGTTGAAGCGGAAATTGACGACCGGCTCGCTGGTGCGCTGGTCGAAGCCGGGCTGCGCATCGACCAGATCCTCGCCGGACACCACGACACGCCGCTCGATCACATAGGGCTGACTGTTCTCGGCGCGGCTGCCGCGCAGCAATTCGGATTCCGCCGGAAGCCTGCCGGCCTCGGCCTGCTCGGGTGTGGTGGTCATGTCGACCATGCGGAAGGTCAGCCTGGCGGTCTTGCCAAGGAGATCCTTCAGGCGCTGCGGATCCTGCAAGCCCGGAACCTGGACGAGGACACGGTCGACGCCCTGC
>NZ_JBKBVB010000130.1:0-12173 GCF_046289595.1 Pseudorhodoplanes sp. | reverse complement strand
AGTTCACGCTCCGGCCAGGTGAGCCGCTGGTCGTCCTCGCTGACCACCAGGATGCCGTGCTCGTGCCAACCCTCGCGCTTGACTTCTTCGGGCGGCCGCCGGTGGCCGCCGTATCCCTTCGGCACCCACCTCATGGCTGCACCTCGCGAGCGATAAGGTCGGCGAGCGCACCGATGACGGAGGCCGGCGTCTTACCGTCACTGAGCCGCCCCATGCTGCCGGCGAGCGCCGTGGGCTCGACGCCGTACTGCAGCAGGAGCGAGAGCGCGATGCAGGCATCGTCGAGGATGCCGTCCATGGCGGAGCCGACCTTGGCGCCGTGGGTGAACACCTCGCCGATGCGGCCGGTGCTCGGGTCGAAGCCGAACGTCACCGCATAGGACTGGCAGTCGTGCACGAACGTCGTCGTGACGCTGGGTCGGCGATTGGGAAGGCGCTGCCGGCTCATGGCGCACCTCCCAAGTGCAATGAGGCATCGAGGGCGCGCCGCATCACGGCACCCCCTTCAGCCAATCGGGGGACTCATTCAGCGGGGAACGTGGGGAACGTCCGTTTTGACGTTCCCCGCCATGTTCCCCGGTGTAAGTGTCTGAACTGCCAGCGTTTTGGGAACGTGGGGAACATTGGGAACGTGTTTGCTCCTCTTTTATATTATTTTCGTCGTTTTCCTTGAACGCACACGCGCGTAGGTCAGAAAAACGTTCCCCACGTTCCCCACGTTCCCCAACGCCTTGTCCATCAATAGGATAGGCGTGGGAACGTTGAGGGGAACGTTGCTCCAAAACGCCCTGACGTTCCCCTTTTTCGGCGCCGGACGGGTCCGAAAAACGTTCCCCACGTTCCCCATGTTCCCCTTCGAGGGTGAGCTGCCAGCGCTGCGCCTGATGGAGCACGCCGGTTGCCCGGATGCGCACTTTCAGTCCGGCGACGTCGAACACCCGGTCACGCATCCGCGCGAGCGCTTTGCCGAGCCGCGTGCGCTGGGACCGGTCGCCGCCTTTGCCGAGCGGCAGGGGCGGCTCGCAATTGGTGGCAAGCTCATAGAGCCCGCTGGTGCCGACCTCGGCCGTGCCGAAGCGATCCCACCATTGCCCGACGAAGACCCGCCAGACCGCGCCCTCGCCGTCGGAGGCTTCGAGCATCTCGTCGATATTGCCGAGAAAACCCCGAACGCCGATCGCCTCGAGCAGGCCGCCCATGACGGCCGCCCAGGCTTCGAAGCTGCCGATGTGCTTAGCTCCGCGCGGCATTCCGGCTGCAATCCAGCCGCGGCAGAGCGACAGGCAGGCGGCGACGAGGTCCGCCCGGTTGGCGTGAACCCAGCCCATGAGATCGGGATGGCGGAAACCTTTGCGCCGCCAGGGCTGGTCGAGCCGGGCATCGAGCCGGATGCGCACGAGGCGGCGCGCCATCTCGCCCGAGAACTCGGGATTGTTGCCGGTGGCGATCCAGATGCAGCGGACCGGCAGCCGCGTCGTCTCCGAAGCGCCGAGCACGCGGTCTTCCCAGAACGGCGCGGTGAGCGCGGCCGCGAGCGCCGAGGAGTCGAGCGGCCGGCGCAGATTGTCGATCAGCACGACGGACGGGATCTGGCGCAGCTTGGCGGTCAGGCGCTTGCGCCATTCCTCGTCGTCGCTGCCCTCGACCATGACGCTGGCGCGGCAGCCGGTTGCGATCACCGAAATCGCGTCCACCATCAGGGTTGCGCCGGTGCCTTGGGTGGGTTTCTCGACCAGATGCAGCGGGGTCGGCCCGTCGATCATGGCGCGCACGAAGCCGACGAGCAGCAGCGCGAGCGCGTGTGCGCGCTCGGCCTCGCCGGTGAACGGAAACTCTCCCAGGAGATCGTCGAGCAGCAATGACCGCGCCGCAGCGATGTCCGCCGACGTCGGCCGCGCCGCTATGGGCGGCAGGACAAAGTCCTTGGGCGGGTCGTAAAGGAGACGCGCCGCCGCATGGTAGCCCGGCTCGGTGATGAGCTCGCCGTCGCGGCCGAACACCGGCGTGGTGACGATGCCGGCGAGCACCGGCAGTGCCGGATCGGGCGTGGCGAGGATCGATTTGATCACTGCCATGGGTGGATGAGCCGGAACAAGCTCGCCGTTGCGATTGATCTTTCGCCAGTCGACGAGCTGGGCGAGCACGGGGCGCAAGCGATCCTCGGTGAGCGGCTTGGCCATGGGCAGGCCGTCGTCGTCGCGCACCACCCAGGTCGGGCATTCGGCGGCACGGAACAACCAGGGCGGATTGTTGGCCGCGAGCAGGATTTGCCATGCTTGCGAGACCGCGGCGGCGAGATCGCCGTTGTCGGCGCGCAGTTGCGGTCGCGCGCCGTCGGGCAGCGAGAGGCCAATCGGCCGGTGGGTGCCGCCATCGACAACCAGGGCCATGCTTTCTTGAGCGCCCTGGCCGGTCCACTCGGTCGCAGACTCAACGACTCGGCGCACCACATCAATGCCTTCGCGCATCAACAGGTCGTTGAAGTCATCGCCCTCCTTGGGCGGCATGGCGATGAACACGCGCCGGCCCTCGGCGTGCAGTCGGGCGGCAGCCGCCGCCGCGGCGCGCATGCCGGCGTTGGAGGGATCGTGATCGGCAAGGAGCACGACCTTCCGCGCTTCGGCGGGCAGAACCACCTGCTCCAGGTTGGAGGTCGACAGCGTGGCCCAGACCGGCAGGCGCGCGCAGGCCGCCATCACCGAGAGCGCGGTCTCGATGCCCTCGGCGAGTCCAACGACGTGGTCGTCGGTGAGATTGGCAAGACGAACGGCGCCGCCGGCGATCGAGGCCAGCATCTTGCGCGGGTTATGGACCGGCGCCTTGGCGGTCCCGTCATCGGCGAGATAGGTGCGGTGGAGCGCGATCCGATTGCCGCTGCCGTCCCGCACCACCGCGACCAGGCCCGGAAAGCCGCGCCGGCTTTCCCAATGCGTCAGGTCGGGATGGAACAGAAGGTCCGTGTAATTCGGAATCGGCAGCCGACGCGACGCGAGATAGCGCTCGCCCAACGTGCCTGCGATCGGCACGGCCTTGGAGAGGATATGATCGATCTCGCGGGCCTGGTCGGCCTGCTTGGATGAGGGCTTGGTGGCGCCTCGTTTCGGCTGCGGGCCCGTCCTGGTCAGTTCGGCTGCGTAGCCGATCAACTCGCGACCGGTGCGACGTGTCGCGTGCTCCAGCGTGTTGATGGGTCCGCCGCCTTCGCCGCCGTCAAAATCGATCCAGTCACCGGCGTGCTCGCCAGTCAGCGCAATCACGCACGAGCCGTTCTTGCGCGGTGCATCGCCTCGGATGTTGGCAAGCCGCCATTCATCCCCCACCCGTCGGCCGTTCGGAAAATGCCGCGGCACCCAATGCTCGGCGGTCGCGCGCAGCCGCGCGACGATTTCGTCGAGATCGAACCGTTCGGCTGATCGTGGAAGTTCCGCCTCGTTGAGGTCGAGCATCGTCGCCTCAATCGAGCAGCACGAGCCCGCGCTCGGCGCGGGTGATGGCGGTGTAGAGCCAGCGGGCGCGATCCTCGGCGGTGCGGCCAAGGCCGTCGTCGTAGACGATGATGTTCTCCCACTGCGAGCCTTGCGCCTTGTGGCAGGTGATGGCCCAGCCCCACACCGCCTCGATGATGGTCTTTTTTTTCCAGTGATCGCGGCGCTCGCGCTCCGGATCGGGCGTCACGTGATCGTCGAAGTACCCCTTGTAGATGCGGAAGCGCTCGCGCGCGCCGTTCGTACCGCCGATCTTCTGTCCGTCCTCGGTGGTGACGACGGCGGTGAACGAAATCTCGTCCTCGTCCTTGACCTCGGTCAGGTCGAGGAACATGCCGTTGACGAGGCCGAGGTCGTTGCGGTTCTTGAGGCAGATGATTTTCTCGCCCTGGCCGGTCGGGTAGACGCCCTCGAAGCCGGACGCCCGTTTCATGGCGAGGTTGAGCTGCAGGCGCGTCGCGTTTCGGCCGCAGATCACTTGGCCGCCGCGCAGCATCTGCTCGGGCGCCACATCGAGCCGGCGCATCTTCCAGACGAATTCATCGTGCTTGCCGTAGGGGATGGGCCTACTTTCGCGAGCAAGCGTCGCCAAACGGATGATGGCGCTCTCGCCGGCCTGGCGGTGAATCTCGGTCAGCATCACGTCGGGCTGACATTGCGTGAATGCGCCTTCGCCCTTGACCGGCGGCAGCTGACCGGGATCGCCCAGCACCAGGATCGGCTTGCCGAAGGAGAGAAGATCGCGGGCCATGTCGTCGCCCACCATCGACACTTCGTCGAGGACAAGGAGCTTCGCTTCGCGCAGCATCGACTGCTCGTTCAGCACAAAACGCGGCTTGTGGATGTCCGACAGCCGTAGTTCGAGCGAGCGAAGCTGCGACTCCGCGAACAGGCGCTCGGCCGCACCCATGGATGCGATCTTCGCCTTGAGATCGGCGATCTCCTCCTTGACCTTCTCGATCTCGGCGGGCGTTGCCTCGGAGACGCGGTAGATCAGCGAGTGGATGGTTGAGGCCGGCGTGCCCTTGCGGGTCATCACCAGCGCCGCCTTGCCGGTGAAGGCCGCGTAGAGCACGCCGTCGCTCGCGCCGGTGTCGAGACCAAGCTCGGCGATGGCATGCCGCGTGATGGTGGTCTTGCCGGTGCCGGCATAGCCGAACACCCGGAATACCTGCTGCACGGCGGTGCGGTTCGTGAACCAATCCTTGATGGCCTGGATGGCTTTGGCCTGGAGCGGCGATGGTGAGAAGGTCATGGCTCACTCCTGCCAGCAACGCCGCGCAAAGGGACAGGAGCGGCAGAGGTAATAATCCGAGGCCGCAGCAATGCGGGGCGGCAGTTCGCCGGCTTCGACGGCGCGCAGGATGTCGACCGCCTTGTCGGAGAGCGCCTGCGCGACCGAAGGACGGTACGCCACAAGCTCGTGATGCAGTTCGAGCGTGTCCTTGTTCAATGCCGTGAACAGGCAATGCTCGAGCTCCATGTACGCCATGTAGAAGTGGACCTGTCCCCAATAGATGCCGTTCCACGTTTCGAGACCGCGTTTGACAAACGTGTTCCACGACTTGGTACTCGCGGATTTATGCTCCCACAGAATTGGCCAGGGCAGCCCGAGATCGGGACCGTTGACAATCACGCCATCGATGTGACCGCGAATGCGCCCTGCGGCAATTTCAAAGCCGAACTGATCGCCGTTACGCTTGCGGTTTCGCAGGTCGAATCCAGCGGCACGGAGCCACCGGATGGAAAGCTCCTCCAAAACGTGTCCTGCCTCGAAGACCCGTAGCGTTGGCCTACCATCCTCCATCCGATCGTCGATCGAGACACCTGTCATCTCGAAGCAAAGACGCCTGGCGCACGGTTCGCCGATTCGCGAGGCGCCGAGATAGTCGCGACGGCCGCGTGCGGCGCGCTCGCTTTCGAGCGCATCGTCGATGAGGGAATTGATAAATTCGCTGGCGGCAGGGCGGATAAGCGCTGCATCATACACAAATCCTGACCCCGAATTGAGATCGACGGTCATTGCCCGCTCGCCCATGTCTTGCGGGTCAGGATGTGCGTAACTGTCGAGGCACTGACCCCAAACTCTCGCGCCAAATTGGTCTGGGGACCGGGATCATGGTGCGCGAGCCAGCGAATGGCGCGCACCTGGTGTCTGCTCAATTTTCGCGTCGGCTGGCGTTCGCCATGGGCATGGCGTTGCTTGGCTATCATGTCGGCCATGTTGTCTTGGTGCGTTCCGAGGAACAGGTGCGCCGGATTCACGCATCTCGGGTTGTCGCAGCGGTGCAGAACATGAAGTCCCGCGGGAATCGGGCCGAAGGCAAGCTCAAAGGCGACACGATGTGCGTACAGCTTACGGCCTCGCAATTGATTACCCTCCGGATCGGCACAAATTTGCCCGTAGCCGTTTCGCTTGCACGTTCCCTTCCATAGCCAGCACGCATCCGCAGTCGTGCGCTCCACCTTGGCCCAGAACCGAACCGCCAAGCCCTTCTTGCTGCGGCGAGCGATCGCCTGCGTCGTATCCGGCGGATCGATCTTGTATGTGAGCTGTGCTGCCATCTTCGTCACCTCAAAATGGCAAGTCGTCGTTGAGCGTTTCGCGGTGCATCGCGGCCTGGAACCCGTCGACACAGGCCTCGATGATGCGATCAATCTCGTCGGCCGATCGGTCATGGAACAGCGCCATCAATCCGAGTTCGATCAGCACCTCCGCTAGATTGCGACGTGCCGCCTTGATCGCCTGAGTTTCCAGTTCGGTCTTGTCGATCATGCCGTGGTTCCTTTTGGCGCTGGCGGCGCCGGCGTTGAGGCAGCGCAGCGAACAGAACGCGTAGGTCGGATATCGGTCGGGGCGAAGTTGGTACGTGTAGTAGAATCCGCGCGCCTCTCGACTGCAGAGCGCGCAGGCTCTCAGCCCATGAGCAGCGTCGAGAGCTTCTGCGACCCGGGCTCGCCCGGCGCCTCCGCGATCCGCTGCGACGCCAGCACGATGAAGCCGCTGATGGCGTTCTGCGCCATGGCTTCGAGCTCGGGCATGGTCAAAGAGCGGATTGGCTGATGAAGCCGTCCTCTTCCTTCGAGCCATTCGCCAATCGCCTTGGCCGCTTCGTGCGCAACGTGCGCCTGCCATTCGTCGTCGGTCATGGTTCAACCGTTGAGCCATGCCGGACCCGGCTGCTTTGCCGCCGGCGCGCCGGCGCCGGAAGACGGTTGCGACCAGGCGGGTGCGCTGGGCGCCTGCGGCGACCGCGGCGCAGCGGGAGGCTGGCCGCCCGGGTCTGCGCCCTGCGTCCAAGCGGGTTGGGCGGCCGCGGCCTTGTTGCCAGCGCCGCGCGAGCGGCTCGGGCTCGCCGGCACGTCCTTGCCGTCCATGACGAGCTTCCATTCCTTCTCGTTTGGCAGCACCACGCGGTCGAGGCGGTTCTGATCGCTGTAGCGGGCGTCCTCGCTCGCCTCGACCTTGATCTTGGCGACGAAGGTGATGCCGCCCAAGTCGGCAAGACCGCGCAGGATGCGCTTCTGCTTGGCTGCCTCGCTCATGTCCTGCGGGTCGAGCCCGAGCGCCGAGTCGATCATGGCGCGGAAGGTGCTCTTGGAGATTTTCCAGGCGATCGAGACGCCGTTCTCGTCGACCTTGCCGCCCTGGACCGTGAACATCTGCCAGAATTTGCGCTTGGCGTGCGGTCCCTCCGCCACTGTGAATTCGCAGTCGAGCATGCGCACGTCGCTCGACGGGTCCTTCGGCGCCTTCAGCAGCGCCTGGTCGATCTCGCTCTGTCCATCGATCCCGCCTGGGCGGATGCTCATCGTGACCTTGGCGAAGGTGCCATCGGGAATGAGTTCGACGCTCTTCTGTGGCTCGGCATCGTTCATGTCGAACATGGTGGTCATCCTTTGCTGGTCTGGTTGATCTTGCGGATGAGCGCGCTGAGGTCGGGCGGCTCGGTGAGGTCGAGGCGGCCGGACCGATCCTTGCCGGGCAGGCCGAACGGGTTGGCGGCCTGGCAGACGAAGCGGCGCACCTCGCCGCGGTCGGGCTCGTGGCGCCAAGCGTCGCCGTCCGCCGTGAACCGGCTCATGGAGATCACCTGGTCGACGATGCCGGGGAGTTCGCGGGCGGCCTTGCCGCCTTCCATTTGCGGCTGCCAGGTGACGCGGTTGAACTCGTCGGTGATGCGCTCCAGGATGCCGACGAAGATGACGGTGCGGCCGGGCGCGTGCTGCAGGTGCTTCAGGAGCCCGATGGTTTCGCGCGCCAAGAGACCGTAGGCGCCGCGGGTGTCGGGTTTTCCGGTCCGCTCCGACTGCGCCTCGGGCCGCGTCTTCGCCCACGCCATCGCGAGCCGCGTCAGATCGGTGATCGAGTCGACGAAGATGATGCGCTTGCCGGCGATCATGCGGACGAGGTCGGGATAGGTGTCGACCAGGTGCCGGTAATGGCTCTCGCAGAAGAACGTCTTCTCGTCGGCCGCCGGATTGACGCCGCCGATCAGGCAGCCGACGTCGAGCGCGTCACAGAAGCTGCGCACCGGGATGCTGTCGCCCGGCCAGTCCTGGACGGACTTCATGCCGGCCTCGAGGTCGATGCAGAGCGTCTCCGCCGGCGGCAGGGTCTTGAGCAGCGAGGTTTTGCCCACACCGGAAGGGCCGAAGATCGCCATCGTGGTCTTGGCATGCGCCTCTGCGAGCCGCTGATCGGCGGTGATGATGCGCAATGCCATCAGCGGCCTCCCTCGGAGATCGCGTCGACCGCGCGATCGGCGCCGAGCGCGCCAGCTTGGCGAGCCATGTTGTAGAGCTTGCGCAGCGCATGCAGCCGGTCGCCGACGGCGTTGAATTCCGCCTCAGCCCCAAGCATCGCGAACGCGATGTCGTCGAGCGTGGCGTCCTCGATCGGCTTGACGGCGGCCGGACGCTGTCGGGCTTCGAGCGCCGGAATGGAAACGGTGTCAGGCAGCGCTTCGAGCCAGATATGGCGCTTGCGCAGCGCGGTTACTGCAATTGACGTGGTCATTGGGCGACCTCTTCGTTGGTGCTGAGGTGAAATTTCGGCTTGGGGTGGTTGCGGCCCATCACGCGACCTCCGCCAACAGCAGCGACGAGAGCGAGGCCGAGGCGTGCTTCGGCTTCGAGCGCGCGATTGCGAGATAGCTGTAGTCGTCCGCACCGTGGCGACGCTGAACGAGATGGATCAGCTTCTGCTCGCTCGCCCACCAGGCGCGGCGCGCCACACGCACGAGTTCGGCGCGCTCGCGCTCGGTCAGGCGCTGTGCCTGCGAAAACGTGTCCAGGGCGAGGAAGCCGCGGTAGTACTCCAGCGCGTCGCCTGGCGCGGCCTGGCCGATCCAGCCGCACAGGTCGGTTTCGTCGATCCGCCGGCGAGCGTTCGGAAGCTTGGTGACGGTGCTGATCATGGTGGGCTCCTACTCGCGGATCGTCCGAACCGTCTCACGCGGCCTTCAGGCCGGCAGCGAGCAGCGCGAGCCGGATGTTCTTCACGCGGCGATAGAGGCTGCTGCGCGCTGCATGACCGCAGCGGACAAGTTCATCGATGTTCGACTGCGAAAGTGCCGCGGATAGCTGGGCGTCATCCGGATCGAGGGCGCCAAGGCCACGCTCGACATCGAGCCGGCGCTCGACCTCGGCGAATCCATCGGCAGGCTGGCCGAAATAGGCCGACAGACCATCTTCCTCCGATACGAAATCGCCCCGCGTGGTGCCGTCGCCTTCGGGCAATGTCTCGTCGAGTGAGGTTGGCACCGCACCATAGAGCCGGCGCTCTCGCTTTACTTTGTGGGCGAGACGAGTGGCCCTGTTTGCCATGACGACACCGGCGAAAGCGCCGAGCGAGCCGCGCTGACGATCGAAGGCCGGCAGCCGGGCGATGAGATCCACCAACAGGTCCTGGCGGATGTCGTCGAGATCCTCCTTGGAAAGATGCAGCTTGCGGATCAAGCGGCGGGCGGCAATGTCGGCCTCATGCTGCAGGGTCTGCAGATCGGCACGGGAAATCGGAGATTGCATTGATCGTATCCTCGGTCCCGAATGATGACCGCAGGATGCCGACCGCCTTTCGCCGCCGGGTGGGCTTAGCGTGGGGATGTCGTGGGAGCTGTGTGGGAGCGCCTAAAACATCAGTCTCGCAGGTCGATCGCGTCCGCCACCAGAGTCAACCGCCAACCCCGATTGCGCTGGTTCTCAATGAGGCGGCGAACGGCGTCTCGATCGGATGCACCGGCCACCAGTGCTTCCCGAAGCTCGCGAACGACGTCTCGCGCCGAGCGAGAAACGCGATGGAGGGAAGAACCCCAAATTTCCTGCTCGATGTCACGTGTCGCGGCGAACGGTTGGTCGCTTCGTGCCCGCGCGGCCAGGAGACAGAGAAGCTTGAACGTCTGATCCGATAGGGCGTAATCGATGTCATCGAGGCTGACGAATTTTGCCGAACGCGTGATCACGAGGCGCGGCGCAACCACTATTTCGGGCACGAGGCGAGAAGGATCGAGCGCCCAGGCAGAGCCATTGTGGCCGATGGCATCTCCGACTGCCACCAGATGAATTCCCGCCTGCCTGAAATGTTGTCGTTCGGACGTCGGCAACGGCGGCGCAACAAGAGTTACCGGCTGACCGCGTGCCAACGCTTTCATCGCGACGATCAGGCCGGGCTGCGTGGCGGCGCTGATCGAAAACGCACCGAATATCGTTCGCTTCGACCCGAATGGACCAAAATGCCAGACTCCGGGCAAGGTGGGTTCTGGTTCGTTGCCTATGCCCGAAGCGGCAGCGATCTCTTTGATCAGGACTGCCCCGTCAATTCGAAAGCTGCGCAGATCATCGTCGTCGAGGGAAACGTCGCAGCGATGATCGTATGGACAAGGCGCGATGTGACGATCTCCGGCCGCCTGAATCGGGCGTGCGACAATTCCGCATTCGCAAGAGGCGCAAACCGGCCATTCGGTCGCCGGCGCCTGCTCCACGAGAATGCGCCGTGCGAGCAGGCGTTCGAACTCGCTCCCGAAATGTGGCTTGGCCTGTCGGCCCCAAAGCGTTGCGGGTTCGCCCGCCTCACTGAGCCGCAACAGCAAGGTTTCGAGGCTCTCGCTCACGACACAGCCCATTGCGCCGCAGGAGCGTCATGATCTGACCCTCGAAGCGCTCACGTTTGAACATCGCAGAACCGGGCGGCTTGAGTTTAACGGTCAAGCGCGCAGGCCGTTCGCCTTCGGGCTCAATCTGCACCCGAAACACGATGTGGTTGAGGCGATAGCCATCCTTCGAAAAGACAATCCGGCGCGCCTCGCTACCGAGTCTGAAAAGCGCGTTGCTGCTGTCGTGCATCGTCAACGACCATGAGCGCCGTTTCTCACCTGACCGAGGATCGATCGTAATCCGATTGGCCTGCGCCTCGACAATCTGAATGCGGCGGATGGTTGGATCAAAGGCATGGTCGAAGGTAAAGCCGAAGCCCGCCGTCTCGACCGGCGCCAGTGTGTAAAGATTCTGAGCATCCGGAGCAGCGAAGAACTTGGGACGCTCCAGCATGATCGCTGCGAACGCCTCCGCGAAATCGGCGCACCGCGCTTTGCTCACACCACCAACTTTCAGGCGGCCGGCCGCCGCGGAATAGGACAGCACCGCCTGCTCGGTCGTAGTGAAACTGATAATGCGTTCCTCGCCGCCCTCCACAACCGGGACTGTTGTGATCGGGGTGCCATGCGTCACGACGACCTTGATCTCATCATCGTCCTCGTACCAGCCGACCCGGCAGTAGTTACCATGCAAGTCCGCTTCGAATAGCCGTGCCGCGGCCTGCTCGAATGCTTTTCGAGTTTCCTCATCGAGGCGTGGTTCGACACCCTCGTCGAGCCCAGCGAACTCGGCAGGTGAGGTCAGCCGCATCAACGCGACGAGGTCCGATGCTGCATTAAAGACGGCTGGATGATCGAGAAATGCCCGCAGCGCCAGCTGCTTGGGATCAATGCGATATTCCGCGGCGGCGGCATCCTGCGCCGGAACGAGCACAATGCTCATCGCTCGGGCTCGCTCCATCAGCATGTTCATGCCGGTGCGGGTACCGACCTCCGCGATCCGATGCAGATCCGCCACCAGGCCGCGTGGATAGTTCTGTTCCGGCCCGGCGAAAAAATCGAGCAACGCCTGCCTAGCCCGGTCGGGATCGCGATCAAGGAGCCCGAGGTCCAACCCCTGCAGCTGACCGCTATGGCGGTCGAAGAGGCGCCGCAGGAGGCTCAGGTCGACGGTCTTGAGAAAGCGCGGATTGACGAATTTCTTCAGATTCTTGGCCATCGCCCTCGGCTCCGAATCTATTGGAATCGTTCCCGTTGTGTTCTAACACGCCAGAATCGCAAGAGTCGAGACTTGCGCGCGCTGGTAAGGCGGGATTGGGACGGTCGCGGTCCCGACTGAGTAGAAGCCTGGGGAAAACCAGGTTCCGCGGCCCAATGACCAACGCTCTGCATCCCGACCGCATGTCCGCCGCCGAACGGCTCGATGAGATCGCCGAAATCGTGGCCGCCGGCCTCATGCGGCTCCAGGCCCGGAAGTCCAGTCCTTTATCTCCGGCCGGCGGAGAGAGTTTGCTCGACTGTGCCGCCCATCAGAGCAGTCATGCCGACCGTTTCACGTCGCATGGAGGCTTGGATTGACCGACACCGTACTTGC
>NZ_JBKBVB010000231.1:0-2295 GCF_046289595.1 Pseudorhodoplanes sp. | reverse complement strand
GTGGGTAATACTCGCGCTCGTTCGCCGCTTGGCCGTTCACAAGTGCCAAGCTCCTCAACCGACGGGGATGAGCGTGAAGGTTGTCTTGATCGCTCCGCCGATAATGGACTTGGTCCAAGGCCATCTCCAGCCCATCGCGATGGACGCGCATCGGGAATGTCCGCCTTACGGCATCTATCTCTTGCGGTCGGCGCTTATCGCCGGCGGCCACGACGTGGTTCTTCTCGATCTCATCGCGGAAGGAACTTGTTCGATCGAGCATCATCGTGACGCGGTCGAGGACGCCGCTCTGATCGGCATCGGCGCGACATCCATGTCCTGGCCGACCGCGTTGGCGGTGATCAACCAAATCCGCGCCATGCGCTCCGATGTGCCGATCGTCCTCGGCGGGATCCATCCTACGATGTTCGACCGTTACGTCTTGACGACATTCCCGGTTGATTATGTCGTGCGCGGCGAAGGCGAAGCCGCGCTGGTAGCACTCGCAGACGCGATCGAGACGGGGGCAGATTGCGCTTCCGTGCCGAATCTCACCTGGGTCGCCGCGGACGGGACGATTGTGCGCAACCCCCTCGGCAAGCTCATCCACAAGACGGAGCTGCCGTCCTTTCCGACGCCGGATTACAGCGACCTTCCCCAAGATGTCTATCTGGGCCTGTCGATCGAATCGTCGCGCGGCTGCGCGTTTGACTGCTCGTTCTGCAGCACATCCTACCGCCGATCCTATCGGGCGATGGAGCCGGAATTTTTCGTGGATCGGCTCGAGCAGATCCTGCCGAGCTGCGACCGCACCGCGATGGGCACCGTCCACATCATCGACGACGAATTTTCGATGAACACCCGCCGGGCGACGATGATAGCCAACCATATTACCGAGCGCGGCCTCGATGCACGGCTGATCTACGATTCGCGTGCCAACGACCTGCTCGACGAGAGCTACGTCGCGGCCATGGCGCCGCTTACGAGCCAGTTCCTAGTCGGCGCGGAATGCGGTTACGACGAAGGTCTGCTGAAAATCGGGAAAGGCACGACCTGCGCCCGACTGGAAGCAGCGGCCGCCATGCTGAAGAAGCACGGCATCGCGCAGCGCGCCGACTTTTCCTTCGTGCTTGGCTTGCCGTGGGAAAGTATGACCGAGGTGGAGAAGACGATCGCTTTCGCCACGCGTCTCCACAGTCTCTATGGCGTGCGCATCCTGCTGCAATGGTATTGCCAGATTCCCGGCTCGCGCTTGTGGGATGCTGCTCATGATCGCGGCGACGTCACCGAAGCGATGTATGACGACTTCGGTTTCTTCGCGAACTTGTATCTGTTCCGCAGCGGCGTGCAGCTTTCGCCCGAGCAGATCTACCGGATCTCGGAACGGGTCGCGGGTCTGCTGACCCTGGCGCGCGCGCAATACCCCGACGTCCGCATGATCGAATATTCCTTCCCGGAGCCGATCGCTCGCTACTATCCGCGTCACGCGATGAGGTCGGACGACACCGGCTTGGCCAGCCTCCGGCAGGTGGCGCGGCCGCAGGGCGAGCAGCATTCCCGCGGTGGCGAACCCGGCTCCACCCAAGGGGAAAGGATCAGAGTCGGGATCCCACTGCGTCATTTCGAGGGAGTAGGCTGAAGAAGGAGCCCTATGATGGCCGAGGAAGGCGACAGATACGCAACCTATGCGCGGGCGATGGAGAAGGTGTTTACCGATCCCGACGTCCTAACTGCCTTGGATTCGGATCCCGAAGGCACGCTCGAACGGCTCGGTTTCGATCTGACCCCTGAAGCCCGCGCTCAGATCACGCAGGGGCCAGAGGCGCAGGCTGCGGGCATGGCGGCGATCGTTCTGCCGGCTGTGCGCGTTGCGACGAGTCCGGTCGTTCGCGTGGTTGTCAGCTCGAGCACATTTGCGGTCACGACGGATAGAGGGCGCTCCGGCAGCGATGAGCCGCCTCGAACGGCGCGTTGAGGCGATCTAGGCTTGCGCGAAGCCGACCGGTGGCTGGCACACGTCGACCCAGCGCGCCTTTGTGATGCGCGCGAGACGCTCCGGCGCGATCTCGACCGAGGCGGTGCGGGAGCCTGCGGCGGGGAAGACGGTGTCGAACGCCTTCAGCGAGACGTCGCAGTAGACCGGCAGATCGGTCCTGAGGCCGAACGGGCAGACTCCGCCGACCTGGTGGCCGGTGAGGGCCTCCGTCTCCTCGTGGCCCAGCATGCGCGGGCGAACGCCGAACTGGTCCTTGGTCTTGCGGTTGTCGAGACGGGCATCGCCGCGGGTGACGATCAGCACGACCTCCTCGCCGAGCC
>NZ_JBKBVB010000129.1:0-12440 GCF_046289595.1 Pseudorhodoplanes sp. | reverse complement strand
GAGCCGGTGGGTGACGGCATCGAGCCGTTCGGAAAACTTCTTCTCGAATTGCGACTGGCGGTTCGCCAGCATGTCGCCCATGGCGCGCACGAGCCCGGTGGTCTCGGCCTGCAGGCGGCGCAGCTCGGCCATCCGCGCCTCGTTTTGCTCCGCTTCGATCCGTTCGGCCTCTTGCGCCTCCTCCATGCGGCGGCGCCGTCGCGCGATCATCATGATCGTGACGCCGATCATGGCAGCGAGGATGAATGCGCAGACCGCCGCGATCACCGCGACGATCAGCAGCGGGTCGAGGCCGGCGAGCCGGTCCCGGATCAGGGCGAGGCTGTCCATCAGACTCTTGTACCACGATTCGCGAGAGCTTTGGAACAAAAAGAGAACAATTTTGCGGCCGGGCCTGCGCATGCGTGTCGTCCCGTTCCGCATGCCGGAGCGGGAAAGGGCTGCAAAGCGGCGAAACCAAATTGACCGCGCCGCGGCCAATAATTACATCGCGCGCATGGCCCTTCGCGACATCCTCGTTATTCCCGACAAGCGTCTCCGCCTCGTCTCCAAACCGGTGGAGGCTGTGGACGCCTCCGTTCGGGCGCTCGCCGAGGATATGCTGGAGACCATGTACGACGCACCGGGCATCGGACTGGCGGCGATCCAGATCGGCGAACCGCTGCGGCTTGTGACCATGGACCTCGCCAAAAAGGATGAAGAGAAGGATCCGCGCGTCTTTATCAATCCGGAGATCATCTGGTCGTCCGAAGAGCTGAATGTGCATGAGGAGGGCTGTCTTTCGATCCCCGAATATTACGAGGAGGTCGAACGCCCGGCGAAGGTGCGGCTGAAATATCTCGACCTCGACGGCAAGCCTCACGAAGTCGAGGCCGACGGCATGTTCGCGACCTGTATCCAGCACGAGATCGACCATCTGAACGGCGTGCTGTTCATTGATCATCTCTCGAAGCTGAAGCGCGACCGCGTGATCAAGAAATACACCAAGATCGCAAAGCAGGCGGCGGAGTAGCGTTTGAACTCGCCGCGCAGCCGGTGAGGAGACAGAACTGCCATGCCGCTGCGCCTCATTTTCATGGGCACCCCGGACTTCGCAGTGCCGACGCTGATCGAGCTTGCCGGTGCGGGGCATGAGATCGCCGCAGTCTATACCCGTGCGCCGAAGCCGGCCGGGCGCGGCATGGGCTTGCAGGAGACGCCGGTCGCGCGCGAGGCGAAACGGCTGGGCCTCAAGGTGCTGACGCCGAAAACGCTGCGCACCGAAGACGCGCAAGCGGAATTCGCGGCGTTCGGTGCCGATGCCGCGGTGGTGGTGGCCTATGGCCTGATCCTGCCGAAGCCGATCCTCGACGCGGTGCCGCTCGGCTGCTTCAACCTGCATGCGTCGCTGTTGCCGCGCTGGCGCGGGGCTGCGCCAATCAATCGCGCGGTGATGGCGGGTGACGCCGAGAGCGGGGTCACCGTGATGAAGATGGACGAGGGGCTTGACACCGGCGGCATGGCGATGATGGAGCGCATGCCGATCGGTCCCGACATGACTGCGGGCGACTTGCACGACCGGCTCGCGGCGATCGGCGGCGACCTGATGCATCGCGCGCTCGGTGCGCTGGAGCGCGGCTCGCTCCAGATCGTGCCGCAGCCCGACGACGGCGTGACGTACGCGGAGAAGATCAGCAAGGCCGAGACCCGCATCGACTGGTCGCGGCCCGCACGGGACGTGCATAACCACATCCGCGGGCTGTCGCCGTTTCCCGGCGCCTGGTTCGAGATGCCGGGCGAGAAGAGGCCGGTGCGGGTGAAGGTGTTGCGCTCGACGCTGGCATCCGGCGAAGGCGCGCCGGGCATCTTGCTCGACGACAATCTCACCGTCGCCTGCGGCGACGATGCCATCCGTCTTCTGGAATTGCAGCGCGCCGGCGGGAAGCCGATGAAGGCGGACGAATTTCTGCGCGGGATCAGCGTCAGGCGGGGGACGCAACTGCCGTGAGTCTGCTCGTTCGACCGGAAACACCGGTGGATGTCGGCGCAATCCGCGAGATCAACCGGGCGGCGTTCGGCGTGTCGGTCGAGGCGGATCTTGTCGATCGCCTGCGTGCGGACGGCGACCTGCTGCTGTCGCTCGTCGCAGAGCGCGCCGGCAGGATCGTCGGGCATTGCGGGTTTTCCCGGCTGACCATTCAGGATGCCGGTCGCATGGCTGCCGCGGTGTCGCTTGGGCCGGTGGCAGTGCTGCCCGACTACCAGAGAAGCGGGATTGGCGGGATGATGATCCGCGAGGGCATCGCCCGGCTCGGACGCGGCGGCGAAACATTGATCTTCGTGCTGGGCGATCCGGATTATTATGCGCGCTTCGGTTTCAAGACGGGCGCCGCTACGGCGTACCAGACGCCGTATGACGGACCTTACCTCCAGGTGCTGCGTCTGTCGGACGATGCGCCGGATCGTGGCGCGGTCCGCTACGCAGCGGCGTTTGCAGCTCTGTGAGCGGGGCCGGACGCCATTCCGGTTTCAGCGCGGTTGCGCGGCGTCTGCGCTCATGCGCGACACCGGCTGGAAAATGCGCCGGTACTGGCCCGGCGTCAGTCCGGTCGCGCGCCTGAACAGGCGGCGGAAGACGGCGGCGTGTTTCTGCTGCATGCGCTGGCCGGATGCGTGACCACGACGCTTGTGGTGCATGCCATGGCGCGGCATCACGATCCGCGAATTGTCGACCGAGCTCGAAGGCGACATCGACGTCCAGGGCCTGCTCGGTCTCGATGACAGTGTCCCGGTTGGCTACCGCGAAATCCGGATCAAGTTGCATGTGAAGGCGGACTGCACCGACGCGGCGCTGGACGATCTCATCGCCTATGCGCAGCAGCATTCGCCGGTCTGCAACACCATCTGCCGCCCGGTGCCGGTGGTGGTCGAACGGGCCACGCGGTAATTTATCCTTGGGCCGCGACGAGGCCGCCCGCGCCAGCTGCCTCCGGCGCGGGTGGCATCGCTGTCGCCCGTATCACTCCCGCCGCCCGGCCATTTTCGCCTGGAAACTCTCCACCGGATGCCCGGCCCAGCGATGCCGCCGGCTCTCGATCACGTCGGCAAGATCGCGGTCGCTGACGCGGACCAGGTCGGCATGGCCGAAGCCCTTCGAATAGTCGAGGATGGACACGATTTCCGGCGTGATCCGCATCAAGGGGACAGCCTCCGGATTGGGCTGCGGCATGATCTTGTATTCCGGATAGCGCTTCAGCAGCAGCGCATAGGCATGGTCGATTTCGCCCTTGTCCTCGACATGCACGGCGCGCGCCGCCATCGACAGGCCGCGGATTTGCAGCGGCTGCGGCACGTCGTTGCCGATGGCGATCGACACCCGCGGATCGCGCTTCAGATTCTCGAATTTCTGGCCGTCACGGGCGACGAAACAGTAGATAATCAATCCGTCACTGGCATAGCCGACGATGGTCGCCTGCGGCCAGCCGTCCGCCCGGTTGGTGGCGATTGCCATAATCCGATGCTTCTCCAGCAGCTCGATAATCTGGCGCTTGAATTCGGCTTTCATCGGCTCACCTCGTGTAGTTAAGTGAAACTATTCCCGCGCCCGCCAGGGGTTTCGTTGAGGTGAGTCAAACGTGCCGCGCTATCGTCTCTTGATCGAATATGACGGTGCGCCGTATCGCGGCTGGCAATATCAGGCCGACGCGCCGAGCGTGCAGGGCGCCATCGAGGACGCGATCGCGCGCTTTGACGGTCAGCGCGTCACCATTCAGGGGGCGGGACGCACCGATGCCGGCGTGCATGCGCTCGGACAGGTTGCGCATTGCGACCTGCGCGGCGACCATGACGGCGGCACGGTGCGCGATGCGCTGAACTTTTATCTGCGGCCGCAGCCGATCGCGGTGCTTGCCGCCGAGCCCGTGGCTGACGATTTCAATGCGCGGTTCTCGGCGACGAAGCGGCATTATCTCTATCGTGTGGTGAACCGCAGGCCCGATCTTGCGCTCGATCTCGGGCGGGCCTGGCGGGTGGGCCGTCCGCTCGATATCGCGGCGATGCGAGAGGCGGCGAAACGGCTCATCGGCCACCACGACTTCACCACCTTCCGTTCGACCGAATGCCAGTCAAAATCGCCGATCAAGACGCTCGACCGGATCGACATCGAGACCGAAGGCTGGAACGTCAATCTGTACGTGTCGGCGCGCTCGTTCCTGCACAATCAGGTGCGTTCGATGGTCGGCTCGCTGGTTCATGTCGGCGAAGGCAAATGGACGCCGGACGACATCGCCCGCATCCTTGACGCACGCGACCGCACGCTGTGCGGGCAGGTTGCCCCGGCCGAGGGGCTGTATCTCGTCAAGGTGGATTATTAGGGCCGGGCTTCAGCCGAAATACCGGTCGAGAATTTTGCGGTAGATCGCGGTGAGCGCCACAAGGTCGGCGACCGGCACGCGCTCGTCGATCGCGTGCATGGTGTGGCCGACCAGGCCGAATTCCACGACCGGGCAGTAATTCTTGATGAAGCGCGCATCCGAGGTGCCGCCGGTGGTGGAGAGTTCGGGCCTGCGTCCCGTCACCTCGGCGACCGCCGTCGCGACCAGTTCGGTAAAGGGGCCGGGCTCGACGACGAACACATCGGCGTTGGATGGCTCCCATTCGAACGAGAACCGGATTTTGCCGCCGGACGCCGCGATCGCGCGCTGCTCCATCAGCGCCTTCAGCGATTCCTGATTGTGCAGATCGTTGAAGCGGATGTTGAAGCGGGCGCGCGCCTCGGCCGGGATCAGGTTGACGGTCTTGTTGCCGACATCGACCGAGACGAATTCGAGATTGGACGGGCCGAACAGCTTCGAACCACGGTCGAGCGGCTCGCCCTTCAGGGCGGCGATCAACGCCACCAGCCCCGTTACAGGATTGTCGGCGCGCTCCGGGTAGGCGACGTGGCCCTGCTTGCCGTGCACGATCAGGGTGCCGTTCTGCGAGCCGCGACGACCGATCTTGATGGTGTCGCCGAGGCTCTCGCGGTTGCTCGGCTCGCCGAGAATGCAATGGTCGAATGTTTCGCCGTGCTTCTTCGCCCAGTCGAGCAGCTTTGGCGTGCCGTTGATCGCCACGCTCTCCTCGTCGCCGGTGATCAGGAACGAGATCGAGCCTTTGGGTGTGCCGCCATGGGCGGCGAGATAATCGAGCGTTGCTGCGATGCAGGCGGCGATCCCGCCCTTCATGTCGACGGCGCCGCGGCCGTAGAGCACGCCGTCCGCGATCTCGCCGGCGAACGGCGGATGCGTCCACGATGCCTCGTTGCCGGGCGGCACCACGTCGGTATGGCCGGCGAACATCAGGTGCGGCGATCCGGTGCCGATGCGGGCGTAGAAATTCTCCACGTCCGGCGTGCCGGGTTGGGAGAAGGTCATGCGGTGGGTGGTAAAGCCGGCAGCCTTCAGGATCGCTTCCAGATAACTGAGCGCGCCGCCTTCGGCCGGCGTGACGGACGGGCAGCGCAGCAGGCTCTGGGCAATGGCGACGGGGTCGGATGACATGATGTGGAGTGAGCTTTCGATCGTCGGCCATCATGAGAGACGTGGATGGCCGGGACAAGCCCGGCCACGACACACAATGACGGGAGGCCGCGTCGTCAGTCGCGCAGCAATTCGTTGATCGAGGTCTTGGAGCGGGTCTTCTCGTCCACCCGCTTGACGATCACGGCGCAATAGAGGTTCGGCCCCGGCTGTCCGTTCGCCAGCGGCTTGCCCGGCATCGTGCCGGAAACCACGACCGAATAGGGCGGGACTTCGCCGCGGAAGGTCTCGCCGGTCGAGCGGTCGATGATGGTGGTCGAGGCGCCGAGATAGACGCCCATCGACAAGACCGAGCCTTCGCGCACCACCACGCCCTCGGCGACTTCGGCGCGCGCGCCGATGAAGCAATTGTCCTCAATGATGACCGGCCCGGCCTGCAGCGGCTCCAGCACGCCGCCAATGCCGGCGCCGCCCGAGATGTGACAGTTTTTCCCGATCTGCGCGCAGGAGCCGACCGTCGCCCAGGTATCGACCATGGTGCCGGAATCGACATAGGCGCCGAGATTGACGAAGGACGGCATCAGCACCACGCCGGGCGCGATGAAGGCGGACCTGCGCACGACGCAATTGGGGACCGCGCGGAAGCCCGCGGCCTTGAATTTGTCCGCGGTCCAGCCATCGAACTTCGACGGCACCTTGTCCCACCACACGGACGCACCGGGCCCGCCCGCGATCACGCTCATGTCGTTCAGCCGGAACGAGAGCAGCACCGCCTTTTTGAGCCACTGATTGACCCGCCAGGTACCGTCAGCCTGCCTTTCGGCGACGCGCACGGCCCCCGAATCCATCAAGTCGAGCGCCTGCTCAACCGCCTCGCGGATCGGGCCGGTGGTCGCGGGCGAAATGCCGTCGCGCTTCTCGAAGGCATCGTCGATGGTTTGGGCGAGTTTCTCGTGGGCCATGGGGATTGTCGTTCCGGGTTGTGTGGGGCGGCGTTTTGTCGATGGAACAACCGGCACTGTCAAGGCGACGCAGCGGCAAGGGTTGAATTCCTCGCCAACGCGGCCGAAGACGGCCTCGGCGGTCGCCTGCGATCCGCTGTCGTCGAAACGCGAGGAGGATGTTCCATGGACCCAAAAGCCCTGACCGATCAGGCCACCACCTTCGTGTCGCAGCTCTCCGCATGGGCGGCCCTCGCCCTGCCGAATTTCGTCAGCGCGATCCTGTTGCTGACCCTGGGGTGGTGGCTCGCCGGGCGTGCGGAACGCGGCATCGCGCAGCTGCTCGACAAGACCTCGCGGATCGATCCGACGCTGCGCAGCGTGATCTCGTCGCTGGTCCGCTATTCGATCCTGGTGCTGGTGGCGGTGGCCGTACTCGGCCAGCTGGGCATCCAGACCACCAGCATTCTCGCCGCGCTCGGTGCGATCGGGCTGGCGATCGGCCTCGCCATGCAGGGCACGCTGTCGAATATTGCCGCGGGGATGATGCTGCTGTGGCTGCGTCCGTTCCGGGTCGGCGATTATGTCGACACCGGCAACGTGGCCGGCACCGTGAAAGAGGTCGGGTTGTTTGCAAGCATCCTGCACACGTGGGACGGGATTTTTCTGTTTGTGCCGAATGCGCAACTCTGGAACACCAAGATCACGAATTTCTCCCGGCTGCCGACCCGGCTGGTGGACCTGAAATTCGGCGTGGCTTATGGCGACGACATCGCGGCGGGTCTGAACGTGCTGACGCAATTGGCGGCGTCCGATGAACGCGTGCATACGCAGCCCGCTCCCGTCGTCTTCGTGGAGGAGCTCGGTGACAGCGCCGTCGTGCTCGCCCTGCGGGTCTGGACCGCGACGCCCGATTACTGGAACGTGCGGCGCGAATTGACCAAGCGCGGCAAGGCGGAACTGGAAGCCGCGGGGCTGTCGATTCCGTTTCCGCAGCGCGATGTCCATATTCATCAGGTTCAGGCGGACAGGCCGGCCGCGTAAAGCTGCGGCTGCGCTACCGCCAGCATTTCGTCCGCAGGAAACCTGACAGGTCGTCGGTGACATGGTCGACATGGGCGGCGTCGCGGCCTTCCAGCTCCCAGTCTTCCCGGAAAACGTCGCGGGTGCCTTCCGGCACCACCAGCACGGTGGTCATACCGAAGGCATGCGGAACGGCGAGATTGCGGGCGAGATCCTCGAACATCGCGGCATGCGCGGGATCGACGTCGTGGCGTTTAAGGAAACGCTCGTAAGTTTTCTGCGACGGTTTCGGTTCGAGTTCGGCTGCGATGATGTCGAACACATCCTCGAAATGGCCGTGGATGTCGAGCCTGCGCATCACCGCGTCGGCGTGCTTGCGGGTGCCGTTGGTCAGGATCAGTTTGCGGCCGGGCAATTTTTCCAGCGCGAGTCCGAGCGCCGGGTTGGGCTCCAGCGGCGAGTGATCGATCTGATGGACGAAGTCGAGAAAGTCGTCCGGCTTCATGCCATGCTCGGTCATCAGCCCGCGCATCGAGGTGCCGTAGCGGCGGTAATAATCCTTCTGCAGGCGGAACGCCTCGTCAGGGCTGATACTGAGAAATTCGGCGATGTAATCGCGGATGCGGCCGTCGACCTGCTGCCAGAGATTGAGGTGATGCGGATAAAGCGTATTGTCGAGATCGAAAATCCAGGTGGTGACGTGCGAGAAGGCGCGCTCTCCCGCCTTGGCGGGCGCGGAGAAAGCGGTCTGGCCGGGGGATGAAGCGGTCCGTGAGGTCATTTTATTTATGTATTGCAGCGGTGGCCGATCCGCCAGCGCCGTACGCGGACTTACTTGAATCGCACCGTGGCCGGGCCCGCTCCAAGCTCAATGGCGGCGAAGCCGCTGGTGGCGAGACCGCGCGCGCTGCAGTCGCTGTGGTCGTCGGTCTCGAATTTCGACGGCCGCGTGCAGAGTGCGGTGCCGCCGCCCCAGGCGATCGGCCTGCCGCCGCTCGTCAGCGTCTGACCGCTGGCGTCAACCGCTTCGGCGAACGAGAAGATGCGCTTGGCTTGCGCCGGCAAATCCGGGCGAAGGCAGCGCCCGACCTCGACCCGGTACCAGCCGCGTGTGGTGATCGTATTGCCATCCTCGATGCCGATCGCCGCCATCACCGGATAGGGCGTGTCGTTGCACCAGCTGAAGCCGCTTCCGGGCTTCTGGGCGATGTCGATCATCACGGAGAAGAAATCCGAGCGCGCCGCGGCGGTGACGGGCAGCTTGTTGTCGAGTGCGAATTGCCGCAGCGCATTGTCGGTTTTGTCGCCGCGGATCCCGTCGATCGGACCCGGATCGTAGCCTGCGGCAGCGAGCAGGCGCTGGATTCCGGCATCGCGCGCCTGTTCCTCCGAATAGCCGGCCTCCTCGGCCAGCGTAATGCGGAAATCCTGGTCCGACTGCTCCGACGGCGCGGGCTTGACTGCGGTGAACAGGACCGCGCGCTGACCGGCCTTGCAGTTGCGCGCATTCAACGAGGAAAAGTCGGAGGCGCCGATGCAGAACTCGGTATCGCCGCGCTGTGGCAGCGGCGAGGGCCCGTACACCGCAGGCGTTCGCGCATGAAGATAAAGATCGCCCGCGGGCAATGCGCCCTGGATCGCCGTGCGGCACTGGCCGGGATCGAGCCGGTACCAGCCCCGTGAATTGGCGGAGGCGCCCTTTTCCAGGGCGAGCGCGACATCGACCACGTAGCTCATCCTGTTGCAGAGCTTCAGGTCGGCGGCGGCGGATGTGGCGAAGAAGCCCGTCGACAGACCGGCTATCAGCCCGAGCCAAAAGGATCGTTTCGCCATCGCTCCGCCTTGCGATTGCCGCCGGGCGAAGGTGAAGCGCTATGGTTAACGGGGGGTTAATCCCAACTGACGCGACGCTCAGCGGCCCGGCGTGGGCGCCGGCCGGAACGGATCGAACCGCTTGGTGACGGCCGCCGTGATGATGTGATCGCGGAATTCCTTGGCGGGGTCGTTGGAATTGTTGTGCAGGTAGCGGTAGTCGAACCGCAGATCCCATTCCTGCCAGAGCAGGCCTGGGAACAGCACCAGCGCGCCCGGGATCAGCAGCGTGTCCTTGCGCTTCTCGGTGGTGCTGCCGGTGACATAGTCATTGCTATAGTCTCGCCAGCTGGCGGCGAGGCTGCCGCCGACGGTCATCCAGGATGCGAGCTGCTGATAGACTTCGACGCGGCCGCCGACTTCGCGGTATTTGCCCGGCTGGATTTCGGTCACCAGCGCATTGGTCACGGTGCCGGAAATGTCGCTCCACAGCACCCAAGGCGAGAGGGCGACGAGATTGCCGTCGCCGAACAGCTTCGGGATCGCGACCCGCGCCCGGATGTCATAGTACCAGCCTTCCTGGCTCGGCCAGTAGCTGTCATACGACCGGTAGGCTGCGCGGAAGCGCAGCATATGCACGATGCCTTCGGCGGTCTGGCCTTCGAAGGTCGCGCTGCCGGAGCCCTCTCCGTAATAGAAACGATCGTCGAAATAGCCTACCGCGGCGCCCAGCGCCGTCGTCAGGCTGAGGCCCGGCCACAGATCGAAGACCGGACCGCTTTCGCCGCCGGCATGGGCGTAATTCAGATCGCCGTAGCGGGTGTTGGCGCGGCCGAAAATCGCGGCATTGGTGCGCCAGGCCTGACCGTTGATCTTTCGCTCGTCCTGCAGCGAGATCAGGCCCTGCCCGAACCAGGTGCTCTTGCCGGGCTCGGTGGTCCCGTTGCGTCCGGTGTAGGGGTTCTGATTGGCGGGCAGGTAATAGAGTGGATTGGATTCGTAGCCGGTGCCAAGCTCGACGGTGACGAGCGTAAAGTCCGGCTGCATGGCGCGGCGCACACGCATCAGGCCGACCTTGGCATCCCAGTTGTTGGGGTCGTTGAGGACGACGCGTTCATAGGCCATCAGCGCCCAGCGCAGCACGCCCTGCTCTTCGGCAAGCCGCGCAAATCGCAGATTGAGTTCGGTATTTGCGGGATCGCGCAGGACTCGGGCGTAAAGCGTATCGAGTTCACGCGCGTTTGCGGCGACCGTGCCGGCCAGCGCCGCGATCACGACGGCGAGCCGAAAAAAAGTCCGCTTCCAAGTCACCACGTCCGTCCCAACTTCCAGGCAACACCCGGTTGCAAATTTCTGTCATCGTCTAGCGTAAACCCGGGGGCTCGGCTATTCAGGAAAGGCCTTCGGCGCTACCAAGCCTGTGGGCGTGTTTCCGAAAACACACCCTGTGATACCATGGGGTAAACAGGTAGTCATTCGCAGATGCCCCCCTCAGGTCCCGCCGCCCTGCCGTATTCCCTCGCCATCGCCGCCTTGACCCTTGCCGGTCAGGGGGCCGCCAATGCGGATGCCAAGATCGGGGTCGCCGCGGCGGTGAAAAACGACGTGCGCGGCAAGAGCGGTGCGCTTGCGGTCGGCAGCTCGGTGTTCGCCAACGAGCGGATCAGAACCGGGGACGCGGCATCGGCCCAGCTCATGTTCGTCGATAAAACCGTTCTGAATATGGGGCCGAAGGCGGAATTGCTGCTCGACAAATATGTCTACAATCCCAATCGTGGCACCGGCCAGGTGGTGGTGAATGCGGTGCAGGGCTCGATGCGCTTCGTGACCGGGGCGCAGAATCCGACCAGCTATTCGATCAAGACCCCGGTGGCGACGCTGGGCATCCGCGGAACCGTGGTCGACCTGCAGATCACGCCGTTCGAGACCTTTATCGGCGTGCTGGAAGGCACGCTCACCGTGCGCATGCAGGACGGTTCGCTGATGACGGTGAATGCCGGCCAGTATGTCGTCATCGCCTCCAACGGCACGAAAAAGGCCGGCGGCCCTTACAAGGGCAATGGCGCGACCCATCCGGACTTCCCGGATTATGTCCGGATCGACGAGATCAACCAGCTCAACGCGATCGATGCGCGCAGCTACGTGGCGCCGAAGCCGAGAGAAAACACCTGTGGTTATTCCTGCCTTTGATGCCCTCGGACAGCGCTGAGATTTTGCTGTCGCGGTGGCCTTCAGGCTGCTGCGATAGGATCGGCCGCAACGATCCTGCCGCCCGCGATCACTTCCGCGTAGACCCCGCAATCCATGTGGCCGAACACATCGACCAGGGTGCGCGGGATCTGCAGATCGCGGATGCCGGTGCCGGGTTCGACATTGGTCGCGGCGCAGCGCACGATCCGCTTCACCACCTTGAGCCGCACCTCGCCGATCGCCAGCGTCTTGCCGATCAGGTCGAATTCCTGCCAGGCCGGCCAGCCCTCGACATAGAGGTTGCCGCGGAAGCGTAACGGGTCGACCGGCGCGCCGGCCGCGCTCTCGATCGCGGCCACCGAGGCGAGGTTGATGATCGAGACCACCTTCGCCGCCACGTCCGAAAAGCTGTGGCCCTCGCTATGCAGCACTCTCGGCGGGCCGCGCAGTTCATCGGCGCAATAGCCGGCAAAGAAGTCCTCGATCGCTGCGCGGCCCTCCGGCGTTCGCAGATCGCCACGGGCGGCCTCGGCCCCGTTGAGCCGGATCGCGAGCATGTGGCTCGCCTCGTCGAAATGCGTATCCAGCGCCGCCAGCCGCTCATTCTTCATCAGCATCAGGAAATGCGGCTTGGGCAGATATTGCGGGGCGGCCGGATCGAAGCCGGAGCGGCCGTTCTCGATGGCGTAGAGGCGGTCGGCGGGCAGGGTTTCCCCGGGCGTGAGCAAGACGGCCTTCATCGGCTGGGGCGAGAGACCTTTGACGGGATAACGGAAGATCGACTGGATGCTGGCGGTCATGGCGACGTGTTAGCGCCTGCGCGCGCCAAAGGCGATGCTCACGACCCTTGACAGTTTAGGAATAAAAGCATATAAGCGATCCACCTCGCTCAAGAGGGGCGTCAACCGGTGACGCCGGTCGATGGAGCGGGGTGCGGCGCCTGCGGGTGCGGCTTCGTCAGCCTCCCGGGAGGCCC
>NZ_JBKBVB010000128.1:0-12492 GCF_046289595.1 Pseudorhodoplanes sp. | reverse complement strand
ATGAAGGCCGGATACAGAGCGATTTTCGGCACCGGCGCCAGTACCCGCACCAGCGCGAGCAGCAGCGCGCCGATCAGCGGGCTTCCGACCGCCGCAATACCGAGGCTCACGCCCACGACCACTGCTAGCCCGAAGCCCCAGAACAGCCGGTAAAGCGTCGTTCCGGCATGACCCAGAAATACCGGATCGACGAGCAATTGCGCAAAGCGGCCGAAGACCGCGCCCGGCGGCGGCAACAGCGTCGCAGGAGCGATCTTGGTGACGGTGAGGTATTGCCAGAGCGCGAGCAGCAGCAGAATCGGGATCATCCCGATCACAAGCTCCGAGAGGCGCGCGCGGGCGGTCATGCCGAGCCCACCGCGATCTGGTGCACCGGATCGGCCCAGCCGACCACGACGTTGCGGAACCGCTCGAAGATCAAGTCGAGCACGAAGCCGAGCACGCCGACGATCACGATCGTGGCGTAGACTGTGTGGTATTGCGCGAGATCGAGCGAGTTGAACAGAAGATTGCCGATTCCGGCCTGCCGCACGATCATCTCGCTGGTCACCATGGTGATCAGCGCCAGTACGAGTCCGGTGCGGCAGCCGACCATGATTTCGGGCAGGGCCGCGGGCAGCACGATGCGCAGCAGGCGCTCGCGCGCATTCATCCCCATCGCCGCGCCGGACCAGAGCAGCTTCTCGCCGACCGCCTTCGCGCCCTGATAGGTGTGGTAGATCAGCGGCAGCGTCACGCCGAGAAAGATCACCAGGGTCTTCGATGCTTCGCCGATGCCGAGCCAGAGCATGATGATCGGCATCAGCGCCGCCTTCGGCACCGGATAGATCACCATGAACAGCGGATTGAAGAAGGCCGCGACCTTCTTACTGCGGCCCATCATCAGCCCGACCGGCACCGCGAACAGGAAGGCCAGCACGAAGCCGATGACCATGCGGCGGATCGAGGAGAGAATATCGTTGAGCGAACGCGGGTCGGTCAGGATCGCGGGAAGATCGCGCAGGGTCTCGATCGCGGTCGGCAGCGAATCGAGCGCCATGATCCGCCCGCCGATCTCCCACGCAACCAGCAGCGCAAAACACGCGATCAGCGGCGGCACGCCCGGTATCGCGGTGAGATTCTTCATGCGCAAAGACTCACGCTCATGCCGCCTCGTCCTCCTGGTGGTCCATCATCTTCTCGATATCGACCACGTAGTCCTGATACTTGCGGTTGACCAGCAGTTCGGCGCGGTGGCGCGGCCGCGGCAGATCGATCGGGACAATCTCCTTGATGCGGCCGGGCGAGCGCGTCATCACCATCACCCGGTCGGAGAGAAACACGGCCTCCTCCACGCTATGGGTGACGAAAAGCACGGTCTTGCGGTCACGCTCCCAGATATCGAGCAATTCGTTCTGCAGCTTCACGCGGGTATGGGCGTCGAGCGCGCCGAACGGCTCGTCCATCAGGAGGATTTTCGGCCGGTAAGCGAGCGTGCGGCAGATGGCGACGCGCTGCTTCATGCCGCCCGACAATTCCTTCGGGTAGAAATCGGCGTAGCGGGTCAGATTGACCATCGCGAGCAATTCGCGCGCCCGCGCCTCGGCGGCCTTGCGGTTCTCGCCTTGCTCGAGCAGTCCGTACATGACGTTGCCGAGCACCGTTTTCCAGGGAAACAGCGCGAATTCCTGAAACACGGGGCCGCGGTCCGGGCCCGGCCCCTCGACCGGCTTGTTGTCAACCAGCACGGCACCGGTCGATGGCGGCACGAAGCCGCCGACGATATAGAGCAGCGTGGACTTGCCGCAGCCGGACGGGCCCAGGATCGACACGAACTCCCCGTCGCCTACCTTCAGGTCGATGTCGGAAATCGCGAGATGTGGCCGGTTGCGCTGGGTGTCGAAGGTTTTGGAAAGGCCTTCAATTGAGATCATTGTGCAGCCGCAATCCGGTCATCGGTATCCCGTATCCAGTTTTCCGGGCGACGATAGCGGGCGCTCCGGAAGCCGGCAAGCGCGGCTTGGATGCAGCGATTGCAAGCGTTATGGGCAGCGCGATCCTTGGACATGTGCTGCGATCCGGCAGCGCTGGCAGCGGAGCTGCAACCCCTCGGTGTAGATCGGGCCGGCCCCTGGGCCTGCCAAGATCGCGGTTGACCCGGAAATTCCGATGTTTCATGCCTAGAACCCGTTCGACGCCCGTTCACCGGATCGCCGCCGCAACCGCCATGCATGAAGACTTCTCCCGCGAAGAGGTCATCGAGGGCTCTTCGGAGCGCGCCTTCGGCATCGTCATGGCGGTTTTTTTCGCCATTGTCGGGCTGTGGCCGCTGGTCGTCGGGGCCGCGCCGGGCCCACGCTGGTGGGCGTTGGCGGTGGCCGCCATCTTCGGCGCGCTGGCCCTGATCCGGCCGGCAGCGCTCGCACCGCTGAACCGGCTGTGGTTGCGCTTCGGCCTGCTGCTCGCAAAAATCGTGAGCCCGGTCGTGCTCGGGCTCCTGTTCTATGCGACGGTCGCACCCATCGGCCTCGTGATGCGCGCCTTCGGCAAGGATCCGTTGCGGCTGCGGCGCGATCCGGCGGCCAAGAGCTATTGGATTCCGCGCGAGCCGCCCGGCCCCACCCCCGACACCATGAAAAACCAGTTCTGAGGCCCGGATGCTGTCGTTTCTGCGCGAATTCTGGGTGTTCCTGCGCGCCCGCAAAAAATTCTGGCTGCTCCCCATCTTCATCATGATGGCGGTGTTCGGCGCGCTGATCGTGCTCACCAAGGGCTCGGCGGTTGCGCCCTTCATCTACACGATCTTTTAGAGCGACGTTGCCGGATGCGCATCGTCGGCCTTTCCGCCTTCTACCACGACAGCGCCGCAGCGCTGGTCGTCGATGGCAAGATCGTTGCGGCCGCGCAGGAGGAGCGTTTCACCCGCAAGAAGCATGACGCATCGTTCCCGCATCATGCGCTGTCCTATTGCCTCGATGAAGCGCGCACCAAGCTCGACGGCATCGATTACGTGGTGTTCTACGACAAGCCGTTCCTGAAATTCGAGCGGCTCCTTGAAACCTATCTCGCCTTCGCGCCGAAGGGATTTCGCTCCTTCCGCATGGCCATCCCGCTCTGGCTGCGCGAGAAGCTGTTCCAGAAGCAGCTGTTACGCGACGAACTGAAACGCTATGCGGCAGATTTCGATCTCGAGAGCAAGCTCCTTTTCACCGAGCATCACCAGAGCCACGCGGCATCGGCCTTCTTCCCCTCCCCGTTCGAGGAAGCCGCGGTCCTGACCATGGACGGCGTCGGCGAATGGGCCACAACATCAACCGGCCTAGGCCGCGGCAACGACCTGAAAATCCTCAAAGAGCTGCATTTCCCGCATTCACTCGGCCTGCTCTATTCGGCCTTCACCTATTACACCGGCTTCAAGGTCAATTCCGGCGAATACAAGGTGATGGGGCTTGCCCCCTATGGCGAACCGAAATTCGCACAGACCATCCTCGACAACCTGATCGATGTTAAGCCCGACGGCTCGTTCCGGCTTGACCAATCCTATTTCGATTATTGCACCGGGCTTCGCATGACGAACGAGAAGTTCGACCGGCTGTTCGGTGCGCCCCCGCGCAATCCCGAAACGCTGCTAACCCAGCGCGAGATGGACCTTGCCGCTTCGGTTCAGGCGGTGACAGAGGAAATTGTGCTGCGGCTGACCCGTTCGCTCGCGGCCGAGACCGGGTTGCCCAATCTCTGTCTCGCCGGCGGCGTGGCGCTGAACTGCGTCGCCAACGGCAAGGTGCTGCGCGACGGCGCTTTCAAAAGTATCTGGATTCAACCGGCGGCAGGGGACGCGGGCGGCGCGGTGGGCGCGGCGCTTGCCGCCTATCATCTCTACAAGAAAGGACCGCGCAACACCTCCGGCGCGATCGACGGTATGCGCGGCTCTTATCTCGGTCCCGCTTTCGACGACGACGATGCTGCACAGCGCCTGACTGCGGCCGGCGCGCGCTTCGTGCGGCTCGATGATGACGCGCTGGTCGCGCGCGCCGCCGGTGACCTGCAGGCTGGCAAGGCGCTCGGCTGGTTTCAGGGCGCGATGGAATTCGGGCCGCGCGCGCTCGGCAACCGTTCGATCATCGCCGATGCGCGCTCGCCCGCCATGCAATCGGCACTCAATCTCAAGGTCAAGTACCGGGAATCGTTCCGCCCCTTTGCGCCGGCGGTGTTGCGCAGCGACGTATCCGACTGGTTCGATCTCGATTGCGACAGCCCATATATGCTCTTGGTCGCGGACGTGGCACGACAGCGCCAGCGCGCCATGACGGCTGAGGAACACGCGCTGTTTGGCATCGAGAAGGTCAACGTGCCCCGCTCCGAGATTCCGGCGGTAACACATGTGGATTATTCGGCCCGCGTGCAGACTGTGCACGAGGACACCAATCCGCGCTTCCATGCGTTGCTGACGGCATTCAAGGCGCGCACCGGCTGCCCGGTGCTGGTCAATACCAGCTTCAATGTGCGCGGCGAGCCGATCGTCGGTACCCCGGAAGACGCCTTCCGCTGCTTCATGGGCACCGAGCTCGACGCGCTTGCAGTGGGCAACCTCTATCTGGTGAAAGACGAGCAGGATGCCGCGCTCAAGCGCGATTACAAAGGCGCCTTTGCGCTGGACTGAGCCTGCCGCACGAAGTCCCGGCACAGCCAGTCCGCGATCTCTTTCCCCGCGACCCTGCTGCCGGTTTCGTTCAGGTGGCCGTTGCCGAGCTTCGGCGGAAAGCCATAGAGAAACACCTGCTCGCGATCGCCATAGGCTCGCAAGGGTGCGAGCAGATCGAGATTCTTGATGTTGTTCTGCGTGGCGAAATCCGCGATGCGCCGGACCGGATAGTCAATGTCCTCGGCCTTGATCCGGCGTGCCAGCGCATCGCGCCAGGCCTCGCCCGGCACTGCCTGAACCGGATCGGGAACGATCGCCACGCCAAAGTCGATTCGTTGCTGCGTGGTGCGGTCGCGCATGCGCAACAACAATTTCTCCGTCACCGCCCAGGCGGACTGCCAGGCCTCGCCGGAGGGCGGCGAAAACAGCGCCTCGTTCTCTGCGCCGAACAGGGTCTGCGGTTTGTCCGCAGAGCTGTTGTCATAAACCAGCGGTTCCGGAATGACCGGGCGGCCCCGCGCCACCTGTTTGAGAGCCTGCAGCAGATAGGATGCGTTCACGAGTCGCCGCTGCCAGTCCGATTGCAGCGCCTTGCGAAACGTGTTGCTGTCGCGAAAGCTCATGTCGAGTTGCAGCTCGCCGGAAGGCGCCATCGTGAAATAGGGCTTGGTCTTCTGTCCGTCGGGGCTGAGGGAACGGCTGTTGTTGGCAACATCGTTGCCGGCATAGAAGGCAAGCACCGCGACAGCGGGCCGGAATTCGGCCACCCGCTGCTCCAGCAGCAGATATTGCTGCGCGGTGCCGTAACCCGACACGCCGAAATTCAGCACCTCGGCCTTGCGGGGCGCCAGCGCCGGACATGAGGTGTTAAGGGCGCTTTCGACAACGCGAGCGAGATCGTGCTCGTCGGCAAGGTTCGACGAATCGAGGAACGAGTCGCCCAGCATGGCGATGCGCAGCGTCCCCTCGCCCGGCTCGCGCGTCCAGTCGGCGCCGCGAAAGCCGAACCGGTTCATCCGCAGGAACGCGGTGTTCTCGTGGCTCGACCAGCCGCTCACTCCGGGACGGAACGACCAACCGAGATCGCGATCCGGCTGCGCAAACAGGGGATGCGACCAGCCAAACAGCCGCAGCATCGCTTCGATCAGAAGCAATCCAAACAAAAAGCTCGCGGCAAGGAGCGCGCCCTGTTTCAGCCAGTTTGACAATCGCGGCGACATGGCGCGCCTTATAGCGGCTCGGACCAGCGCACGGAATAGCAGGTGCCACGTCTGTTGCCTAATACGAGCGCGGCATGCCCAGCACGTTCTGGCCGATATAGGCGAGGATCAGATTGGTCGAGATCGGCGCGATCAGCGAGATGCGGGCGTCGCGCCACTTGCGCTCGACGTCGAATTCGCGCGCGGCGGCAAAGCCGCCATGGGTCTGCATGCAGGCTTCCGCCGCGTGCCAGGCTGCCTCGCTGGCCAGCAGCTTCGCCATATTCGCTTCCTCGCCGCAGGGCTGGCCGGCCTCGAACAAGGCGCAGCCGGCGCGGATCATCAGGTCGGCCGCCTTCCACTCGGCGTAGCAACGCGCCAGCGGAAACTGGATGCCCTGGTTCTGGCCAATCGGGCGGCCGAACACCTCGCGTTCCTTGGAATAGGCCACCGCCTTGTTGATGAAGAAGCGGCAATCGCCAGACGATTGCGCGGCAGCGACCAGCCGCTCCGAATTCATGCCGGTGAGAATGTAGCGGAAGCCCTGCCCTTCCTCGCCGATCAGGTTCTCCGCCGGCACTTCGAGATTGTCGAAGAACAGCGCATTGGTCTGGTGATTGATCATGGTGTCGATGCGCTGCATCGACAGCCCCTTGCCGAGCGCGTCTTTCACGTCGACCAGCAGCACTGACAATCCCTCTGTGCGCTTCTTCACCCGATCGGCGGGCGTGGTGCGCACCAGAAGCGTCATCAGATCGGACTTGTGCGCCCGCGAGGTCCAGATCTTCTGGCCGTTGACGATATAGCGGTCGCCCTTCTTCTCGGCGCGGGTCTTCAGTTTCAGCGTATCGGACCCGGTGGTCGGTTCGGTGACGCCAAAGGCCTGAAAGCGGATCTTGCCCGCGGCGATACCCGGAAGGTACTTGTTCTTCTGCTCCTCATTGCCGTGCCGCAGCAGCATACCCATCATGTACATCTGGGCATGGCCGGCATTGGCCTGGCAGCCATTGGCGTTAATCTCCTCGAGGATTGCGCAGCCTGCGCGCAGCGGAAGCCCGGAGCCGCCATATTCCTCAGGAATCTGAGCAGCGAGATAACCCGCGTCGGTCAGTTCCTGGATGAATTCTTCCGCATAATCGTCATTGTCTTCGAGCTTGCGCCAATATTCCCCCGGATATTTCTTGCAGATCGCGCGCACGCCCTCGCGGATCTCGGGATAGTCCTCGCCGAGCGGGACCGAAACGTTGAGAGCATCCGCGTTGATGGCGTCCATGATCTTATCCTTTTTGTCGCGCCGCTTATGCAGTGGTGCGGCTTGCTGTGCTTCCGGGCAGAAGCAGGTCGTTGTCCTCCGCGAGTGCGGGAGGATTCTTCCGGAAGGCCGGCCGCTTGCCGTCGAATTGCAGCGGAAGCCCCATCAGCTGGAACTTGCCGTCGGCACTTTGCTGCAGCATTTCCACCGCCTTGGTTTGCGGATGATTCAGCACTTCGTCCAGCGATTGCAGCGGCGCGCAGGGAACGGACGCCGCCGCGAGCGCATCGATCCAGTATTGTCGTGGCCTCGTCCTGATCACGTCGGCGACCAGCGCATTGACCTTTACGCGGTTGCGCACCCGGTTCGAATTCGAACTCATATCCGGGTCGTCCGCCCATTCCGGATGGCCGACCGCCTGCGCGAATCGCCGGAACAGGTTGTCGTTCGCCGCCGCGATCACCACCCACCCGTCGGTCGCCTCGTAGGCCTTGTAGGGCGCCATGCCGCCATTTTCGGACCCGGCGCGCTTGGGCACATTGCCCGATGCGAGATACATCGCGGTTGCCATGCACATCCAGGATAGCGCGGTCTCGAACAGTGAGGTGCTGACCTCGCAGCCCTCGCCGGTCTGGTTGCGGCGGATGAGCGCCGAAAGAACGCCGATCGTGGCCCACATGCCGGCACCCTGATCGATGATCGACGGCCCGGTGCGCACCGGCTCCGCACCTTCATGTCCGGTGACGCTCATCAATCCGCCGAACGCCTGCAGCAGCGGATCGTAGCCCGGCGTATCCTTCAACGGGCCGGCAGCGCCGAATGCGCTGAGATTGCAATAGATCAACTGCGGCTTGTCCTTGCGCAAGGTCGCCGCCTCGAGGCCATAGCGCTCGACCAGACCAGGGCGCATGTTCTGCACCACGACGTCCGCCTTCTCGACGATGAAGCGGCGGAGTGCCTCGCGCTGCTCGCCGTCCTTCAGGTCGAGCGCGACCGAATACTTGTTGCGGTTGATGGCCTGAAACATGCCGGCCGCGCCATGCAGAAAGGGCGGGCCCCAGTTACGCGCATCGTCGCCGCCGTGCGGATTTTCCACCTTGATCACGGTGGCGCCGAGCTCGGCCAGCGCCAGTCCCGCAATCGGCGCTGCGACGCTGTGGCCGAGTTCGACGACGGTGATGTTTTCCAGCGGCAAAGCCATGCGCGTTTTGGTCCTTCCTCTGCGGCGAGGTAGAGGGGCGTAAGTTGCTATGTCAACGAGGCGTTTGACATATCAAATTTTGCTCGGAGCGTTCGTGCATGTGCAAGACGCCGACGGGCGGCGAAAAAAGTTAAGCCGCAAACCTTTCCCGCTCGTCCCCGCGAAAGCGGAGACCCAGAGCCAAGCTATGGGTTCCCGCCTTCGCGGGAATGAGCGGAGTATGGCGCACGGTCACGACGCGATCACTTCGTCCCGTACATGCGGTCGCCCACGTCGCCCACGCCCGGCACAATATATCCCGACGCATCCAGCTCCTCATCGATCGCTGCGGTCCAGATATGCACGTCGGGATGATGCGCCTGCACCTTGTCGACGCCTTGTGGCGTTGCCAGCAAGCAGACGATCCGAATTGACTTTGCGCCTGCTTCCTTGAGCCGGTCGACTGCGGCGACCGCGGAATTGCCGGTCGCGAGCATCGGATGCAGCACCAGCACGAGCCGCTCGGCGATGTCGTCGGGCGCCTTGAAGAAATATTCTACCGCCACCAGCGTGCGCGGATCGCGATACAATCCGATATGGGCGACGCGCGCAGCGGGCACGAGTTCGAGCATGCCCTCGAGGAAGCCCATGCCGGCGCGCACGATCGGCGCCAGGACCAGCTTCTTGCCGGACAGGATCGGCGACCTCATCGTTGCGAACGGCGTTTCGATCTCGATCATCTCGAGCGGCAGGTCGCGCGTCACCTCGTAGCAGAGCAGATTGCCGATCTCGCGAAACAGCTCGCGAAACGCTTTCGTCGATCGTTGCTTGTCGCGCAGCAAGGTAAGCTTGTGCTGTACCAGTGGATGATCGACAACAGTCACGCCGCGCATCATGGACTCCAAAGAACCGGCGGTCCTCGAAATGGCTAGAATACCGTCCCGTCGCTGATAACATGAATCGGCGGCGACCCGCCTGGCCGCTTCTGGTTGGCGAGCCGGCGGCCCGCGGCCCAAGTACCGCCTTCCAGCACGGCGCCGAGCGGGAAATCCGCCGCGTCGAGCTGGAGTTCATGCCGCACCAGCGGCGCGATCCGATCGAGCAGCGCCACCGTCAGCGCACGCCATTCCACCACGAGCTCAGACCATACCTCGTGCCCTTGCCCAGCTGCCGCCGGATCGCGCAATGCGATCACGCCGGCATCGAGGAACAGGCCGCCATTGCGGTATTCAGCAAGCCCGGTGAGCCCGTCGAGATCGGCGACCGTCACGCCCCCCTCCTGCAACGGCTCGATCAGCGAATAGGTCAACCATTGCGACAGCTTATGGAACGGGATCAGACCATTGGTCTCGTCGCTGCGGACGATGGCGGAATGCCGCCAGGTGTCGCCGAGCGAGACGCCATCGAGCGCAATGCGGCCGGGCCAGATCGGCCCCATGTGAAGCAGCACAGCACGCAAAATCTCCGGTGCGGGCAGCGGCTCGCCGCCCGCAATCGACGCGAGATGATCGAACAGGCCGCCCGGCCGCGCATCGTCCTGCGTCGCGAACACCGCCGGATGGCCGAGCACCGCCTTGCCGAGCCTTGCGATCAGCGCCGCGCGGCCTTCGAGCCCGGTCAGCGGATTGTGGTCGCTGACCTGGAAGCCACGTGCGAGATCGTCCGCCGTGAACGCCGCCAGTTCGCGCGCGTCGGCCCGCAGCGGATCGGCTGGATCGGCCGAAAAGTAACCGGCCTCGAACATGCGCAGGCTTGCAATCGCAAGCCCTTCCGATCGCGAGACCTGCATGCCGGTCACGCCGTCGCGATAACGCCAGTCCGGCCCCGCACCCGCATCGAGCAGCACCGAGACGATGGCAAGATCGAAAGCCGCACGGGCTTGCGCTGCCGGATCGGTCCATCGCCGCGCAGCGACAATCTGCGGCCAGAGACCGATGCCGCCGAGCCGGAAATGCCGCCAGCGCGCATGCAGAGGCACCTGTAGCACGGGATAATTCTCGCGGATCACCTGCGCAACGAATGTCGCCGTGGCGGGAAGTTTTTTGAGATCGAGCGTGAAGTTTGCAAGCTCGCCGCGTTCCGCCGCCGTGAGCATTTCATGCGCGCGTTCGCGAACAGCTTTAGCAGACAGGAGCGAGTCGACGGCCGCAGTGAGCATCAGCACACGCTCCGCTCGTCCCCGCGAAGGCGGGGACCCAGAACCACACGCGTCGCGCTATACAAGGGGACTGGATTCCCGCTTTCGCGGGGATGAGCGGGGATGGAGCCGTGCATGGCGCGAACTAAAAGTCCCGCAGGTTGCGGCCGACCACTGACTTCAGCTCCTCCTCGGTCGGCGCGCCTTCCGGCGTGAAATAACCGGCGGCCTTCTTGGCTTCCATCTCCACCTTGGCGTCGTCCGGGATCATGTCGTCGGGGATCGGCACGCGCTCGACGATGTCGATACCCGAACCGGTGATCGCGTCGTATTTCATATTCGACATCGACACAAAGCGGTCGATCTTGGTGATGCCGAGCCATTGCAGTACGTCCGGCATTAGCTGCTGGAAACGCGCATCCTGCACGCCCGCAACACATTCGGTGCGCTCGAAATAGGTCGCAGCCTGATCGCCGCCAGGCTGGCGCTTGCGCGCATTGTAGACGAGAAACTTCGTCACTTCGCCGAGCGCGCGGCCTTCCTTGCGATTATAGACGATGAGTCCGACGCCGCCGTTCTGCGCCTCCCGGATGCATTCAGCGATGCCGTGGATGAGATAAGGCCGGCAGGTGCAGATGTCGGAGCCGAACACGTCGGAGCCGTTGCATTCGTCATGCACCCGGCAGGCAAGCTTCTTCTTCGGATCGGCTAACGCCGGCGGATCGCCGAAAATGTACAGCGTGATGCCGCCGATCGGCGGCAGGAACACCGACAGGTCCGGCCGCGTCACCAGCTCCGGATACATGCCGCCGGTCTGCTCGAACAAGGTCCGGCGAAGCTTGTCTTCGGTGGTGCCGAAGCGTTCGGCGATGCCGGGCAGGTACCAGACCGGATCGACTGCAGCCTTGGTGACGGCGACGTCGCGCGCATTGTGCACTATTTCACCGTCGACCTTGATGAAGCCGTTATCGAAGAAATGGTCGAGCTCGGGGAGCGTCAGCCGCGCCTTGGTGACGGCAATGGTCGGACGGATGTCGACGCCTTCGGCAATCTCGGTGCGGAAATCCTCCGCGACCCGGTGGCCCCAAGGGTCGAGCGAGACGATCCGCTCGGCGCCGCTCCATTGCGGAAACGGTCCGATGTCGGCAACCGGCGTTGTGTCGGTCAGATCGGGCCGCGCAATCGGATTGAGTGCGCCCGAGGAGACCGCCAGCGCGCGGTAGAGGGCATAGGAGCCGCCATGGGCGCCGATCGCATTGCGGTCAGGTCCGGCATTGACGGTGCCGATGACCGGCCCGCGCTCCCTCGCCGTGGGGGCACCCCAGCGGATCGGGAAACGCCCCGGCGTCCTGTGGCCGGGATGCGAAGTGAGACGGATATGGCCGTCCCGGTTCGTGGACATTCGCTTGCTCCACAAAAGCAAAAAGCCCTCGACCGGCTGCGCCGGAAGGAGTGGCTTCAAAAAGGAAAGATAACGACGGCTTTTGCCTTGGGCAAGGGGGAATCGCCGTCATTCCGGGGCGCGGCAAAGTCGCGAGCCCGGAATCCATACGCTCAATCGCGCTTATGGATTCCGGGTTCGGCCGCCTTCGGCGACCGCCCTGGAATGACGAGAAGACCTGATCAAATCCGCCGCGCGTTCCGCGATCATGATGACCGCGGCGTTAATGTTGGCCCCGATGATGTCCGGGAAGACCGAGGCATCGATGACGCGCAGCCCCTCGACGCCCCGCACCTTCAGCTCGTGATCGACCACCGTCATCGCATCGCCGGCCGAGCCCATCTTGCAGGTGCCGCACGGGTGATGCGTTGTGACGACCGTATTGCGGATGAAGGTCTCGAATTCAGCGTCGGTCTTGATGTTGGCACCCGGAGCGATCTGACGCGCAATGAAGGGCTTCAGCGCCTTCTGGTTGGCCACCTCGCCGAACATCGCAACTGCCGCCTTCAGCGTCTGCCAGTCGCTGTCGGTGGCGAGCAGGTTCTGCCGGATCTGCGGATGCGCGGACGGATCGGCGGATGCGAGTGAAATGGTGCCGCGGCTCTCCGGGCGCAGCACCACGATGCGGCAGGCAAAGGTATCCTCGAAGGCCGGCTTGAACG
>NZ_JBKBVB010000230.1:0-2336 GCF_046289595.1 Pseudorhodoplanes sp. | reverse complement strand
CCGCGCCGAAAAGGCCCGCGCGCAAGCCGACAAGGCGGCTGAAACCCGCGCCCGGATCGAAGCCGAAACCCGCGCCCGCGATCTGGCGGCAATCGAGGAGGCAAAGGCCAATGACGCCAATCCGCTTGATGCTCTGTTCTAGCGCCGCGCTGGCGCTTGCCGGATGCGGCCCCAAGCCGATCAAGGTAGGGCTGCCACCGCCGCCCGATGAATGGCTGGTCTGCGCCGATGCGCCGGCCCGTCCCGATCTGGCGCCTCTCGGAGCGATTACCCTGCCCGATGGCGCCCGCGCCTATCCCAAGGTGCAAACCGACGCGCGCGACGCGGTGATCGCCCGCTACATCATCGATCTGCGCAGTGCCTGGGGCGATTGCGAGGGCGCGCTCGCCCGGCTGCGCGATTACTATGCGGCGGGCGATAGATGAGCCCGCCGCCAGTGCCCGATCACCTGCTGCGTGAGGCCGTGCAGGCCTATGAGGCGGCGGGGCGCAATCAGCTTCGCGCGGCCAAGGCGCTTGGCATTCCGCGCAGCACCTTTATCGGGCGGCTCCTGGCTGCCGAGCGCGCCGGGCTGATGGGCGATCCCGTCCCGCCGCCAGAGGTGTCCAGGGCCGCGCCGGCACCACCGCCCAGCCCGCGTGAAATCCAAGATGCGGCCTTCTGGCGGCGCAAGGCCAGCGCGCTCGAACGCCAGATCGGTGAGCTTGAGCACCTTGCCGAGCAGCTATCGGGCATTCGCGGTGTGCCCTATCAGGTGCCCGCCTATGCCATCGCCAGCCAAGGCAGGGGCCGGGCGCAATCGGTGATCGGGGTGCACTGGTCGGATACGCACATGGGCGAAAAGATCGCCGCCGAGGAAATCGGCGGGATCAACGCCTTTGATTCCGACATCTGCCGCGCGCGCCTGCGCCGCCACATCGCCGCTGCCTGCCAGATCGGCGCGCGCTGGGCCGAGGATACCGATTGCGTGGGCGCCTATTTCGCGCTCGGCGGCGATCTCATCAGCGGCGACATCCACGAAGAACTGCGGATGACCAACGACCTCACCGCCCACGAGCAGGTGCAGGCGATGGTCGAGGAAGCGATCGCGGCAATCCGCCATCTCAAGGAAGCCTTCGGCGCCGTGCATGTGGTTGCAGTGCCCGGCAACCACGGGCGCAACACCCCCAAGCCCACCGCCAAGCTCTATGCCCGCCTGTCCTATGACATGATGATTGCGGCGATGGTGCAGCGCGAGTTTGCCAACGATCCGCGCGTCACCTTTCAGATGGGCGCAGCCAAGGATCAGGTGACGCCGATCCTCGGGCGCAACGTGCTGCTCACCCATGGCGACAAGATGGGCACCGGCGGCGGGCAGGGCTTTGCCGGGCCGTTTCTCCCGATCGTGCGCGGCGCCAAGAAGGTGCTTGCGCAATATGCCAGCAAAGGTGTGCGTGTGGACTATCTGCTGCATGGGCATTTCCATATCAGCGGCAATCCTGGCAACATCCTCTCGAATGGATCGGTGCCGGGCTATTCCGAATACGCCGATGACCTGCGCGTGGTGGTCGAGCCGCCGCAGCAGAACATCTTTCTGATCCACAGCCGCTGGGGGATGCGCGAGCGAATGCCGGTGCAGCTTGAGGAACCGACCCCGCCGCCCAAGCCGAGGGTGCGGGTGCCGGCGGGATGGGCAGAATGAGCGCCGCCGAGGCGCTGCGCCGGGCGGCGGATGTGTGCGAGGCCAGCGCGATAGGCCCGAGGAAGGAGCGCGCGATCCGGCTGCTGGCGCTCTATGTGATCCGCGCCTGCGGCGAAGGCGAAAACGCCGAGGAAGCGCGGCTATTGTGTGAGCTGCTGGGGGATTAGGCGCACCAATCGCGCCGCCGTGGCCAGCGCGTAGCGAGGCCCTCGGCGATCAGGCGCTCACCGACATCGCCGATTACCGCCAATGTGCGGCCATAGCGATCCGTGCCGACGCGGCGCAGGGTGATCGGCTGCGCGTTGAGCAGCACCACGAGCCGCCCGCGCGCCGCCCGTGCCAGCGTCCGCTCGCGCGCACAGCGCCCGTCAAGCTCGGGCGTGTCGATATCCGCAAGGCGCATCTTCTCGCCCTGCCACCAGATGGTGTCCCCATCGTGGACGCAGTGGTGCCGCGCGCCAGAGGGCGGGCAGATGGCAATGGCAGCGACGGCAAGGGCACTCAGGATCATCATTGCGTTAACGGACCATTAGCCGAAGCGAATTGCGCGATGCCGCAACGCAACCTTGCGTTCTTCGCGTTTTCGCTCGCCCCAGTCCTCGGCTACAATGCTTGATTGGTGAGCGCAGATTCGGTTGGCCGCATTTTTGATTCG
>NZ_JBKBVB010000127.1:0-12571 GCF_046289595.1 Pseudorhodoplanes sp. | reverse complement strand
CGTTGCTGCTGGCGCGGTTGCTCAACTTAAACGACGTCCAGGAGGGCGCGCTCAATATTGCCTTCAAGATCGCCGACGATCAGGGCCTGCCGCTCCTTGATTTCAAGGACTTGCGGGCGATTCTCGATGCAATTGCGCCGTTCGCGACCAAGAAGGAAGCCGAAGAAGGAACCGGCAACGCGCAGCTCGACGAAATCAAGCGCGCGGTTTCAAGCTACGGCAATGTCACCAGGCAGACCATCGGCACCATTCAGCGCGCGCTGCTGGTGCTGCAGAACCAGGGGGGCGAAAAATTCTTCGGCGAGCCCGCGCTCGACTTGCGCGACTTCATGAAGACCGATCGCGACGGCCGCGGCTATGTGAACATCCTCGCCGCCGACAAGCTGATGGGCAATCCGCGGCTTTATGCCACCTTCCTGCTGTGGCTGCTCTCCGAATTGTTCGAGGAACTGCCCGAGGTCGGCGATCCCGACAAGCCGAAGCTCGTGTTTTTCTTCGACGAGGCGCATCTTCTGTTCGACGAGGCGCCGAAGGCCTTGCTCGACAAGATCGAGCAGGTGGTGCGGCTCGTCCGCTCCAAGGGCGTCGGCGTCTATTTCGTCACGCAGAACCCGCTCGACGTTCCCGACAAGGTGCTGGCGCAGCTCGGCAACCGGGTGCAGCATGCATTGCGCGCCTTCACCCCGCGCGATCAGAAGGCGGTGCAGACCGCCGCGACCACGTTCCGTCCGAACCCCAAGCTTGACACCGCGCGGGTCATCATGGAGCTCGGCAAGGGTGAGGCGCTGGTCTCGTTCCTGGAAGAGAAGGGCACGCCCTCGATGGTCGAGCGCTGCATGATCCGCCCGCCGGCCGGCCGCATGGGCCCGATCACCCCGGAGGAACGCGCCGCGATCATGGCGCGCAGTCCGGTGAAGGGAAAATACGACACCGAAATCGATTCCGAATCCGCCCATGAAATGCTGAGCAAGCGGGTCGAGCGGGAAGCGGCGCCGGCCGAACAAAGTTCCGGCGGCATCGGCGACTGGATCGGCTCGATCTTCGGCACCAACAGGAAGCGCGGCGAGACCCTGACCACCAGCCAGCAGGTCGCCCGCAGCGTCGCGCGAACGGTCACGACGACTGTCGTCGGCGGAGTAGCGGCCGCGATCGGCAAGCAGATCGGCGGCCGGACCGGCGCATCGGTCGGCCGCTCCATCGTGCGCGGCACGTTGGGCGGAATATTAAGACGGTAGCCGCGGCACCGGCTTTCAACCATGATCATGCCCGGCCTTGTGCCGGTCATCCACGTCTTTACTTTACGCGGCCAAGAGGTGGATGGCCGGGACAAGCCCGGCCATGACGAAAACCGAGACGGTTAGCATGACCCCCAGCGAAGCCCTGCCCAAAGTCCTCGACCGCATCGACGCCGATCTCGATGCCTCGCTTGCGCGCCTGTTCGATTTCCTGCGCATCCAGTCGATCTCGACCGACCCGGCCTATGCCGATCAATGCAGGAGCGCGGCAGAGTTCGTGGCGGAGGATCTCGGCACGCTCGGACTGAAAGCTGAGGTGCGGCCGACCTCCGGCCATCCGGTGGTGATCGCAAAACCCGAGACGCAGAACGGCGGCCCGCGCGTTCTGTTCTACGGCCATTACGACGTGCAGCCGGTGGACCCGCTGGAATTGTGGACCACGCCGCCTTTCGATCCGCGCGTCGAAGACCTCGGTAATGGCCGCAAGATCATCGTGGCGCGCGGCGCCTGCGACGACAAGGGGCAGCTCATGACCTTCGTCGAGGCCTGCCGCGCCTGGAAAGCCGTGACCGGTTCGCTGCCGCTCGACATCACCATGATGATCGAAGGCGAGGAGGAATGCGGATCGAAATCGCTGTTCCCGTTCGTCAAAGACCATGCCGATGAGTTCAAACTGGACATGGCGCTCGTGTGCGACACTGCGATGTGGAACAGGACCACGCCATCCGTGACGACCTCGCTGCGCGGGCTCGTCTACGAGGACGTGACCGTGACGGCGGCGGACCGCGATCTGCATTCGGGTCTGTTCGGCGGCGCTGCGGCGAATCCCATTCATGTTCTTGCAACGGCGCTGGCGGCGCTGCATGACGACAACGGCCGCATCACCATTCCGGGCTTCTATGACGGCGTGCCGGAGCTGCCCGCCGACATCAGGGCCGACCTGAAGGCACTCAACCTTACGGCGGAGGAATTCCTCGGCCAGATCGGCCTGAAGTTTCCGGTCGGCGAGAAGGACCGCATGCTGATCGAGATGATCTCGACGCGGCCGGCCTGCGACGTCAACGGCATCGTTGGCGGCTATACGGGCGAGGGCGCCAAGACCGTGATTCCCTCGCAGGCCAAGGCGAAGGTGTCGTTCCGTCTGGTCGGCGATCAGGATCCGGAAAAGGTGCGCGATGCCTTCCGCGCTTTCATTCGCGCGCGCGTGCCGGCCGATTGCAAGGTCGCGTTCGAAAACCACGGCTGCGCGCCGGCCCTGCAACTGCCGTTCGACAGCCCGGCGCTGGCGAAGGCGCGGCATGCGTTGCAGGAGGAATGGGGCCACAAGGCGGTGACGGTCGGCGCCGGCGGCTCGATCCCGATCGTCGGCGATTTCAAGCGCGTGCTCGGCATGGATTCGATCATGGTCGGCTTTGCGCTCGACGACGACCGGGTGCATTCGCCGAACGAGAAATACGATCTGACCTCGTTCCACAAGGGCACGCGCAGCTGGGCACGGATTCTGGCGGCGCTGGCGGAATGATAAGATCCCCACGGTTGCCCTGCGGGAAGCGGTTTGCCAAAGTGGCCGCTCCAATCACAAATGTCATGGAGATCGCGTGGTGAGAATCGTCAAGCTAGCGGTCGTCATTTTCGCATTGCTGTTGCCTGCGGCGCTCGCGTTCTCGCCGGTCCGTGCCGATATCGTGGTGCTCAAAGACCCCGATTCATGGATGAAGCAGACCATCGACAATATCCGCGACCAGAAATTTGACGAGGTGTCGCGCAACTTTTTCCGCCTGATCGACAAGCCGTTGAGCGAGCCCTTTGCCGCGTCGCTGCGTTCTCTCGGCGCCGGCGGCACGCCGGTGTTCATTGAAAAAGCCGCCGACGTAAAGTTCGGCGACGTGCTGCGTCAGGTTACCTGGGTGGCGCTCTACGGCCAGACCAACTACGTCTATTTTTCATTTGTCATCAAGAAGAACCGCGACGGTTACGCCGTCACCAATTTCAAGTTCAAGACCGAGCCCGCGGCGCTGTTCCCGGAGGGCTATTACACACCGCAATAGGGTCGCTGGGCGCGCCGACCATGACAGTTTTCGACGGGGTGCCCGCGCCTTTCCCCTTCGATGCCGACCTCTCGGACCGGCCGGCGCATTTCGTGCTGCGGGGCGACCCGGCTGAGCGTTACATCGTCGGTCTCCTCACACTGTTCTGGTTGGCGCTCGGCGCGGCCGTCACGGTCGCCGCCGCGATGCTGCTTGCGGCGTCACTCGGGCTTCAGACCTACGTCGTGCCAATCGTGGCCATTCTGCTCACGGTCTTTCTTGCCGCACTCGCGTGGTGGCTCTGGCCGCAGCTGAATGCGGCCTTCCGCACTGTCTCGGTCACGATCGATGACGTGGTAGCGGTGAGGGAGCGCGATCTGGTCAGCGACAGATCATGGTCGCAGCCGCTCGCAGCTTTCGAGGGCGTGGCGCAGATCAATCGCGGCACCCGTCTGATCGGCAACACCAAGACGCCGCTCCTTGCCATCGTGTTGAAACATCCCGATCAGGCGCGTTCGATCCCGCTGGCCATCGCGAAATCCGGCGGCGTTGGTCGCCGCACGGTGGCGCAAAAAGCAAGGCAACTCGGCATCGCCGCCCTCGAAGGAATTGGCGACGAAAGCGGCGTCTCCCTTTCACCCGATGCTGTCGTGGTCAATCGCTGGCAGGCGATGAAGGTAAGGCTGGTTTATTGGGGCTTTGTCGCCGCCACGCTGATTTTCGCAGGCGGTACACTCTACCAGCATGTCTACACCACGATCGATCCAGCTTGGCCGATAGCCGCCATGGCGCTTGCCGGCGTTGCCGTGGCGATGCATTTCTATGTCCGGCGTTATGTTATCGGCATGAAGGAGCGAGATGGCGAGATTGCGGTCTGCACCGCCTCGCTCCTGTTTCGCTGGCATCGCTTCCCGCGCAGCCGCATTCGCTCGCTCGATTATCGGGCGGGCCGCCTGGTCACGCCGCGCCATTCGGTCAATGCTCCATGGGTGACCATGCGGGTCGAGGGTTACGGGGGCGGGTTCATCATCGACATGCAGTCGGACTTTGTGAACATGCAAAAGCTCGAGACGCTCGGCCTGCGTACGCGCGGATAGATGCGCGCTTTGCATTGCAGCGGTCATCGTCGGCCTGGTGCGGAGATCCGGTGCATCGTCGCTGCCTGGTTACCCGACGACCGCCAGCAGAGTCGGCGAGCCCGGCCCGCAACTCAATCGTCATAGCCACACGCAAGACAGCTGGTCCCCGCGATCTGCGGAGACCAGCCGTTCTGGCCAGTGATGTGGCCCTTCACAAGGGGGTTGTTGTGAAAGGGCCTGCGGCCGCGCGGGTCGGCCGGTATCGCTTTGGTTACGGCCAGAAGCTTCGCTGCACGCGCACAGCGGCGGACCACACGCCCTGATCTTCCAGGACGTAGTTGCCGGCCGCGAGACCGTTATTGGACGCGGTCAGAGTGCCCACCGCGCCCTTGAAGGCGGTGTCCACCTGCGTGTAGGCGATTTCAGCACCGATATCGAGATTGCGTACCGGCGTCCACATGGTGCGCGAGGAGACGCGCCACGACGAAAAATCCGGATCGCATTTCGAGGTATCGTTGATGGTGATACTGGTGCCGATGCAGCGCTGGCCGAGATTGGCGATCAGCGTCTTGGCCGCATCGCTGTATTGCACGCTCATATAGCCGAACGTCCAGGCGGTACGCAGGCTCGGCGTCCAGTAATGCTCGAACGCGACCGTGCCGCCCCAGGTCTCGGTCAGCTCAAGCGCGCTGACGCCGTTGCCGGCGAGACCGACGCCGCCATACACCGCGTCATTGAAGGCGCCGAGCGCGATTCCGCCGCTCATGTGCAGGCCGTTGTTTGAGTTGGCGAACGCCACGTAGCTGGATGCGCCCTTGGCATAAGCGATCTGCCCGGAGAGCGTGTCCTTGGAATCCCAGGGCATCTTCAACGTCAGGCCGGCACCGACCGCCCAGCCCCACTTCTCATCCGGATGGCCGCACATCGTGGTGCGGTTGCCGCCGCCGTTGCAGTTGGGCGTGTTGTCATTGAAATAGTAGGTCGCGGCGTTCTGGTGCAGGGCGCCCATGATCTGGGCCGAACCCCACGCCTGATCGACGCGGATATTGCCGACGATATCCGGCACGGTGACGCCGCGTGCGCTGCTGGTATTGGAGGATGCGAACGGGGCCGCGCCGAGAACGCCTGCGGTGTTGCCTGCTGCCGCAGCATTGCCGAGATTGACGATACCTTTGTTATGGCCCGCGGAGTCTTCCAGCGACAGCGATGCCGACAGGCCGTTGCCGAGCTGCCACGTATAGGCGAGAAGGTTCATGCCGGTCGAGGTCGTGCCGGCATCGAAGGTGTTGGTCATGAAGCCGTATGACGAAATGCTCAGCAGGGTGAAGAAGGTTTCGGCGCGGCCGATGGTGAAGCCGGCGAACTGGATAAAGGCGCGCTCCATCGCCACCGACACGCTGGGAGGCGTGTTTTCGTTGATGCCGTTGCGGACGTTGAAGCCGAAGGCGAAATACGCCCGCAGCGTGCCATATTCGGTCTGCGTTCGCACATCGCCGGTCAGCCGGAACCGTGATTGCTGCGCAAAGGTATTGGCCGTGCGGGTGAACGCCCCGGTCGCGTTGTTGTTCGGGTAGGAACCCTGCGGCGCGTTGTGATACGCTTCGTAGCGGACATAGCCGCCGATCTTGATGCAGGTGTCGGTGCCCGGGATATAGTAATAGCCGGTACCGTACAGGCTGCAGATTTTCACATACTCAACCGCCTTGGCCTTCACCGGCAGATCGGCCGAGTGAGCCGTCCCGGTGACCAGCAGAGCCGCCGCCGAAGCAGCGAGCATCGTTTTCAGCACGTTCATTTTCAGTTACGCCCCTTCCAAGAGTTCAGGCTTCATTCGGCATTGTTGTTTTGCCGCTTCGTGCATGGACGCCCCGCATCACGATTGGATGACACGAGGGTGAACTTGGAGAAGCGAGCGTCCGATGTCGTTCGATAATCACCATCGTATCGGTGTGAGAAGGATGAGAGCGATGCAGGTTGTGCCGTCCTCTCTCTAACGTTCGCTCCGATGCAGATTTGAGATTCCGGCTGTTTGTGACGCCGCGCGTTCGTGTGTGCGGAAACACCAAGGAGACGCCAGCCATGAGAGCATTCTCATTGCATCGGCAGCGGCGATGACCATCGGCGTCGCGGTGCCTGCGCATGCCTTCACGTTGCCCGGTGGCGGCGGCCTGAGCGGAAGTGGCGAGGCGGTGACGATCGTCGACGACGTGCAGGTCATGGTCTATCGCGGCCCGCAATATTGCTTCTATTTCAACGCCTGGAACGGTCCCGGCTGGTATCGCTGGCGCCGGGATTTTTCGGTCCGCGCCCGGTTCAGCGGTGGCCAACTGTCAGGCGATTACGATCTCAGGGCACGCAGACCTCTCCAATGTCAGCCGCGCCTAACCAGAGGGTGCAGGGGCTTTGCCGGGGAGGGAACCCCGATCTTGCCGCAGGGAACCGCCGGCGTGGCATCGGGCCTGGCTTGGGCGCTCGCTGCAACGCATGCGCGCAGCCGCCGCGCCATCTTCGCAGACCGCATGCCGGAAGCGCCATGGTTCGTGCTATGTCCCGCTTCGCCAGCCGGGAATCCTGTCATGACGCCAACCACCATCGACGCCAGCCTGCCGCGCACGTCCGATGTCCGGGTGATCGGGCTGGTCGGCGCCGCGCATTTCGTCAGCCACATCTATATTCTGGTTCTGCCGCCGGTCTTCCCCTTCGTGCGGGCGGAATTCGGGGTCAGCTACACTGAACTCGGCCTCGTTATCGCGGTGTTCAACATCATCTCGGCGCTGCTGCAGACGCCGGCGGGCTTTCTGGTCGACCGCACCTCGGCGCGCTCCATGCTGGTTGCCGGTCTCTTGCTCGGCGCCGCGTCGCTGCTCTTCGCTGCCGCGGCGCCGGTGTTCCTGCTGCTCGGACTGGCTTTCGCGTTTCTCGGTCTCGCCAATACGGTCTATCACCCCGCCGATTATGCGCTGCTGTCGAACCGGGTCTCGCCCGGGCGGGTCGGGCAAGCCTTCTCGATCCATATTTTCGCGGGCTTTGCCGGAACCGCGGTAACGCCGGCCGCCATGGTGATGCTGGCGAGCGCGTTCGGCTGGCGCGTCGCCTTCGTCGCCGCGGCGTTGCTCGGTATTGCGGTCGCCATCGCGATCATGGCGCTCGGCAGCCCGCTGGCCGGACGCGAATCCGTCCGCGCCAAGGCGATGGATGCCTCCGCGCCAGCGGCGGGCGACTGGCGGGTGCTTGCGACCTGGCCGGTGATGCTCAATCTCGTGTTCTTCATGCTGATCGCCGCGGTCTCGGTCGGCACCCAGAATTACGGCATTGTCGCGCTGCAGGCGCTGTGGGGGACACAGCTGTCGCTCGCGACCACGGCGATCACGGTGTATCTGATGCTGAGCGCCGTCGCGGTGCTGGTGGGCGGCTTTCTGGCCTCGCGCACCGACCGCCATGAAACCGTGGCGCTGATCGGCCTTCTGGTCAGCGGCGTGGCGCTGCTGCCGATCGCCTTCATGGATCTGAACGCGACGCTGCTGATTGCGCTGATGGCGCTGTCCGGTTTCTTCAACGGCGTGCTGCAGCCCTCGCGCGACATGATCGTGCGCGCGGTGACCCCGGCCGGCGCGTTCGGGCGGGTGTTCGGCTTCGTCACCACCGGCTTCAACATCGGCGGCGTGCTGGCGCCGCCGGCCTTCGGCTACATGATGGATGTGGGAATGCCGGCCGGTGTGATCGTCGGCACCGCAATCTGTGCGCTTGCCGGCATTCCGGTGGTGCTGCTCAGCGTTGCGCGGACAAGGCGCGGGGCGGGCGCGGCAGAGTGACGGAATCTTAACGTTAATGACGTCTGATGCCGCCTCATCGGGGGCGTTCCCCGGCATGGAGATCGGCAATGCGCAGGGTGCTGGTGGCCGCAATCTTCGTTTTCGGTCTGGGGGCGGCTCCGGCGGTGGCGCAGGATTATCTGCCCGGCCGAAGTGTCGTGACGGGCGCGGCTGTCGGCGCCGGGGTCGGCGCGATCATCGGCGGCCCTTCCGGCGCGGTGATTGGAACCCTCGTCGGCGTTGCGGTCGGCGGCCCGCAGCTTCCGCCGTATCTGCGCTCCGGCCGGCATCAGGAATGCTGGTACGACCGGGCTGGCATGCGTCAGTGCCGCTTTCTCTGACAAGGCGACTCAGTCTTCGTTGAAAAAGCTCGGCAATCTGCCGGGCTTTTTGCGTTGCGACAGTTCTGTGTCACCCGCGTGAAGAAATTGTGGATAAGCGGTGGATACCTACCGCCGCCGCATCTTTCGAATCGCGCGCAGCATAGGATTGCCGGGCGGTGGAGGTTGCGTCCGTCATGCTCAAATACAAATGTCCAAGAAGTGGACGCGTCGTCACGACCAGCATTGAGACCGACACGGTTACGCTGCTGGAAATGCGCAACATGAAATTGTCGGTGTGGTGCCCGCATTGCTGGACCTCGCACCAGATTCGGGCCACCGACGCGTTCCTCGAGCCGATGCAGCAGGCCGCCGAATAGTCTGCCGCGCGGTTTTCTTGCGGGCGCGCGTTTTCACTGTACCGGCGGCAACGTGAACAGGTCGGGAATGTTGCGTCCGCGCAGATCGTAGACGCGGGCATAGACCACGCCCTCGCGCTCGATGCGCACGAGTTCCGGTGCGTTCAATTCGGCGCAATAGAACTCGCCGAGCATCAGTGCAAAGTCGGCGCCCTTGGTGTTCCAGGTGGTCAGGAAATCCTCACCGAGTTCGAGCGCGGCCGGCGGATGCGGGCCGCAGACTGCAATCACCCAGCGGCGGCCTTCCGGCGTGTGGTTGCCCGTTTCATCAAGGATGCCGAGCAATTCGTCGGCGGCTTCCTTGAACGACAAGCCCCAGTAATCGAGCATGTAGCCGCGATCCGCCGCGCGAACGCCGCCAGAACTCGTGTTGAAGAATGTGTATTGATAGGGATGCAGCGTCACCATGTGATAGGCCGGTAAGGAAAGCCCGGCAGCGATTGCAACCGCGCCAGCCGCCGCCGCCGGTCGCGAGTGCCGCGAGAGCCATCGCAGCATTCCGGCTGCAGCCCATCCGCCAAGCACGCAGAGCGGCGGCAGAACAAAGGCGAAGTGCCGGATGCCGTTATACATCGCAGGCCGCGTTGCGATTGCGATCGCCACCGGCACGATGAACGCCATCGCCACCAGCAACAGAGCGGCGCGCCTCCTAATCGGCATGTCGCGGCAGAACTGCGCAGCGAGGGCCCCAATGAGACCTGCGCCGCCGAGCAGGAGCAAAACTTCCGGGAGTTTCAGAGCCAGGTAGGTCGGCAGGTAGCTGTGCGGCATGTCCGGCACGAGGATCGGCCGGCCCGCGAACATTTCACGCCAGGGCTTTTCGAAGAAGTGCGAGAAGTATCCGATGGCGCGGACCGGATTGAGCGGCTCCTGAACGGACCAGGGCCACACCACGGCCATCACCGCATAGGCGAGCAGAAGGCCGGGCGCGAGCCTCATCACGAAGACGCCGAGCGCGCGAGCGGCGGCGCGCCATCCGCCAATGCGAAAATCGTGACTGATCAGCATAGCCATCGCTGGCACCATATAGAGCGCGGTCATGCCGCCCATGATGCGGGTGCCGAGCGCAAGCCCGAGCCCGATCCCGACGATGACGACCGTGACAATACGCGGCCGCGGATAATCCTCGATCGCGCGCACAAGGCCGAACAGCAGCAGCGTCATCGCGACCGCGAACGGCACGTCCTTCGCATTGATGAACATGTGGCCGTAATAGAGCGGCGCCAGAGCCAGCAGGGCGAGCGCGATCAGTCCCGCTGCCGGTCCGCCCAGCCTGCGCGCAAGGCGCCAGACGATGACCATCCCGGCAATGCCGACGGCGGCGCCGACCAGGCGCCGTGTTTCGAACAGGTCATAAGGCAGGACTTTGGCGACGAGCGCCGCCAGCATGTCGAAGCCGCCGCCATACATGTAGAGATTGACGAAGGACAGCGCCCGCTTGTCCGCAAGGCCGGATGCGTAATAGTCGAGCAGCAGCTGGCCGTATTGCGAATGGGTGTAGTCGTCCCATCCGAGGCCGTAATCGGCGAAGGTCCGATAGGCGAGGCCGGCAACGATGCCGAGGAGAAGCCAGGCCATGCCGTCGCAAAGAGGCGTGAGGCGGTCCTGCTCCGGGGCGTTACCGATCCAGGCCAAGGGATGCCTGAACATGGATGCGGCCGCCGTGTGAGGCGGCCGCACCGGATATTGTCGAGGATCGCGCAAGATGTGTTTCGCGCAAAGGTCGAAGGCCTACTTGGCGGCCTTCTCGTACATTTCCGCCACGTAGTCCCAGTTCACCAGATGGTCGACGAAGGCCTTCAGGTAGTCCGGGCGCCGGTTGCGGTAGTCGATGTAATAGGAATGCTCCCACACGTCGCAGCCGAGAATCGGCGCGGCGCCGTGCACCAGCGGGCTTTCGCCATTCGCGGTCTTCATGATGACGATCTTGCCGTCCTTGACCGCGAGCCAGCACCAGCCGGAGCCGAACTGGGTGACGCCCGCCTGGGCGAAGTCTTCCTTCATCTTGGCGACCGAGCCGAGGTCGGACACGATCTGCTTTTCCAGCGCGCCGGGAATCTTGTCGCCACCGCCGCCGGGCTTCATCCATTTCCAGAAATGGATGTGGTTGTAATGCTGACCGGCATTGTTGAAGAGGCCGGCATTCTTGCCGAAGGAGCCCTTGACGATCTCTTCGAGAGACTTGCCCTCCCACTCGGTCCCCTTGAGCAGGTTATTGCCGTTATTGACGTAAGCCAGATGATGCTTGTCGTGGTGATATTCGAGCGTTTCTCGCGACATGTAGGGGGCGAGGGCGTCGTACGAATAAGGCAGATCGGGCAACGAAAATGACATGGGATGGTGCTCGCGGTTACGGGTGACGTTAAAGGCGTCGTGCCGGCGGATCATGCGTCGCCGGCCGGGTCACAGTTAGGCCCTGGGCGATAAGGACGCAACATTATTGCAGCGCGGCACCAAGGCGCGGCACCAAGGCGCGGCAAGCCGGACCGGGCGCTGGAACGAAGAATTTTCCCCGGCGTTTCTCACAGCTGAGGTGGCGCTGGATCAATTGGCGAATTAAGCAGAGAGCGATCAACAATTGCGGCACGCCGAAGGCGCTGCTTGCTTGGAAACAGGAAGGCAGTCACAATTCCTTCAGAATTGTGGCGACGGGGCGAGGACCGGCGGAATGGCTTTTATCTTGATGGTGGTCGGGATGCTGGCGATCGCGCTGGGCGCCATCCTGATCGGGTTCGGCATTCCGATTAATGAGTTCAGTCTCGGCAACACGCTGATCCTGGCCGGTACGGTGACCGCGACTGGCGGTCTTGTTACATTCGCCATCAGCCGGGCCGTTGCCCAGCTGTCCAGGATTGCGGAAATGCTGGCCGCGAGGCCGGTGGCCGCGGCTGCAGCCGCGCCAAGCGCTGGTGCCGCGGCTTCGCCGCCACCGCGGGCGCTGCAGCCGCGGGCGCCTGCCGACGAGTTCGAGCAGCCGGAAAAGCCCGAACCGGTCCGGCCGCCGTCGCGCTCCCCGATTCCGCCCGCAGAAGACATGGCCGCGCCACCGGCCAGCCCGCCGCCAGCGCCCGCCCGCGCCGGATGGCGTCCGCCCCGTCCAGCGGGCCCGGCGGCAACGGTCAGACCGCCCGAGCCGCGCCGTCCCGCGATACCGGACGTTTCCGCGGAAGCGGCCCCGGTGGAAAGGCCCGACAGGCCGACGCCGCCGTTGCGCCGTGAGCCCAAGGTCGAGACTGCGGCGGAGCCGGTCACCGTGCTCAAATCCGGCGTGGTGGATGGGATGGCCTATACGCTCTACACCGACGGCTCGATCGAGGCCGAACTGGCGCAGGGCGTCGTCCGCTTCGGCTCGATCGAGGAACTGCGCAACCACCTCGAAAAGAACGGCTGATCGACGCCGCGACAACCACCGGCATAGCTCGCTTCCGAAACGCTGCGAAAAAGTTATCCCCCTGCGCCTGACGCCGTTGCATTCTATAGGTATTAAGTCCTATAGAGAGGCATCATGCACCGGCAAATAAGCGAAAACCGGCGAACCTGCGAGGCAGCGCATCGGCCCGCAGCATTGCGCCGGCCACCGACGATGGCGGCCAACGATCTGCGCATGACGCCGATCGCCAGCTGCGGCGCCCCCGCACCGCACCTGACCGCCTGCGAACAACGCTTGCTGACGGCGGTC
>NZ_JBKBVB010000126.1:0-12575 GCF_046289595.1 Pseudorhodoplanes sp. | reverse complement strand
GGACGAGAAAGGGGTTCCATCCGCCAAGATCAACAAGGTCCTGGAGGGCCGGCCGCATATCGTTGACGCGATCAAGAACGGCGAGGTCCAGCTGGTCTTCAATACCACCGAGGGGGCCCAAGCCCTGGCGGATTCGCGGTCGCTGCGGACGGCTGCCCTCTTGCATAAAGTGCCGTACTACACCACTCTTTCCGGGGCCGTCGCGGCGGCGCGAGGAATAAAAGCCTTCCTTGAGGGGGATCTCGAGGTCCGCGCGCTGCAAAGCTATTTCGGTGACCGGAACTGAAACGGTTCCGGAGTGTTGGTGACGGTTGTTTTTTGACAGGGGTCCGATCGCGTGCCGTGCGCCAAGACGTCGGCCCGTGATCGGCACTTTTGTCTCTATCTGCCCCGCACGGGTTTTCCGGCAGGGGCCGGAGGTTGAACGACGATGGACAAGATTCCGATGACCGCAGCAGGTTACGCGGCTCTGGAGAACGAGCTCAAGCACTGCCAGCAGGTCGAGCGCCCGCGAATCATTCAGCAGATCACCGAGGCGCGCGGCCATGGCGATCTTTCGGAGAACGCGGAATATCACGCCGCCAAGGAAGCGCAGTCGCACAACGAGGGCCGGATCGCCGAGCTGGAAGACAAGCTCGCCCGCGCCGAGGTGATCGACGTGTCCAAACTCTCCGGCGACACCGTCAAATTCGGCGCGACGGTCACGCTGATCGACGAGGATACCGAGAAAAAGCAGGTCTGGCAGATCGTCGGCGAACCCGAAGCCGACGCCAAGGAAGGCCGCATCTCGATCTCCTCGCCGCTCGCCCGCGCGCTGCTCGGCAAGAAGAAGGGCGCGAGCGTGGAAGTGGTCACGCCCGGCGGTGCCAAGGCCTATGAGGTCGTCAAGGTGGAGTGGCGCTGAGCCGCACGCCCGCCGTTACGGAACTGCGCGATCGCCGGGCCAGCGCCCGGCGATTCCTTTTGATCGGACACGGACGCCATGGCCTTGCGTTCAGCCGCTTATAGCGTTTTCGAGCGAAGTGTGCACCGGTTCGCGTGAAGAAAACGCGCCAACGCAGCAACCTAGAGTCTTTTCGCGATTCGAAGAAAAGCGAAAAGACTCTAGCGGATCATCGTATCCGGCACGATCAGCGCGATCTGCGGGAACATCACCAGCAGCACCAGCGCGAAGGCCATCGCCAGCCAGAACGGCATGATGCCGGCAAAGACCTGCGTCAGCGGCACGTCGGGCACGAGCCCCTTCACGACGAACACATTGATGCCGACGGGCGGCGAAATCAGCCCCATCTCCAGCACGATCACCATGACCACGCCGAACCAGATCAGGTCGTAGCCCAGCGCCTTGATGATCGGGATCACGATCGGCAGCGTCAGAACCAGGATCGAGAAGCCTTCCAGGAACATGCCGAGGACGATGTAGAACACCATCACGATGCCGAGAATCACAAGCGACGGCAGATTGAACGAGATCAGCCAGTCGGCGATCTTCTGCGGCAGGCCGGAGAGCGCCAGGAACGGTCCGAACACCAGAGCACCGATCAGCACCAGGAAGACGAAGGCGGTGATCTTGACGGTCTCGAGCAGCACAAAGGACAGATTGTCCTTGCCGAGCGTCCGCTTGAACAATGCGTAGGCGAGCGCGAGGAAGGCGCCGACCGCGGCGGCCTCGCTGGGGGTGAACATGCCGGCATAGATGCCACCGATGGTGACGGCGACAATGGTGAACATCGGGCTCGCCTGATAGAGCGTGCGCGCCCGTTCGGCGCCCGTCGCCACCGGTCCTGGCGGCCCGAGTTCCGGCCGCAGCTTCGTCCAGATCGAAATGGTGATGACGAACAGGACCGTGAGCAGCAACCCCGGAAGGAAGCCGGCCAGGAGCAGCTTGCCGATCGATTCCTCGGTCAGGATCGCGTAGATGATGAAAGCGGTGCTCGGCGGGATCAGGATTCCAAGTGTGCCACCCGCAGCGACCGTGCCGGTCGCAAGCCGCGGATCGTAGTTGTAGCGCTTCATCTCCGGCAGGCAGACCCGGCCCATCGTCACCGCTGAGGCAACGCTCGACCCCGACAGCGCTGCAAAGCCCGCGCAGGCGAGGATCGTCGCCGACGACAGGCCGCCGCGCCAGTGGCCGACCCAGGCATAGGCGGCGCTGAACAGGTCGCGGCCCATGCCGGAGACCGCAGCGGCATTGCCGAGCAGCACGAAAAGCGGGATCACCGCGAGTTCGTAAACCGCCGAATAGCTGTACGGATAAGTGCCCAGCATGGCGAGCGCGGGCTGGATACCGTTCAGCATGGCAAAGCCGATCGATCCGACCAGCAGCATGGCGATGCCGATCGGCATGCGCAACGCCAGCAGGATCAGCATCACGACGATGCCGCTGAGCCCGATCATTTCGGACGACATCAGGCCTTATCCCCGGAAGATTTCGGACGCAGCGCCTGGATGCCCTGAATGACGAGGACGATCGCCAGCATCGCCGAACCGAAGGCGACGGTAAAACGGAAGGGGTAATGGGGCCAGCGCAGCATGTTGCTGAACTGGCCCATGGTCGCGAGCGTCTCCATCGTGGCCCGCACCGCGATCAGCCCGAACAGGGCCGCGCCGACAAAGGCAAATAGTGCCGGCAGGAAGCGCAAGGACGGACGGTCGAGCCACTTCTCGAACACGTCGACAGCAATGTGGCCGCCGGTCCAGCCGGTATAGGCCATCGCCAGGAACACGATCACCGCCATGCAGAATTCGGTGAATTCGAACACGCTGCGCAACGGCGCGTTGAACACATAGCGCAGGAAGACGTCGGTGACGGTGAAGAACATCAGAACGAGGAGGACAACGCCGGCCGCAAGCGCGAGCACGCGCAGGAAGCGGTCAAAGAGATCGAGCATCGCTATCCCTCAACCGCTCCCTGCGCCCTTCCCCGCGCGGACGTGCCCGTCCACGAAACCTCAGCTCGTGAGGTTATAGGCTTTGAGAAAAGCGGAGCCGGGCAGACCCTTCTTGTCGGCCTCGGCCGCCGTATTCTTGATCACCGGCTGGAACACATCCATCCATTTCTTGAACTCGTCGGCCGGAAGCACATAGACCTCGCGCTGCTTCTTGGCCTGATCGAGCGCCTCGGTGTTCTTCTTGTCGTAGCTGCGCGCGCCGCCGAGGCTCATCTCAAGCCCGGTGGTGTCGTCGATGACCTTCTTCAGATCCGGCGGCAAGCCTTCGTATCGCTTGCGGTTCATCGTCACCATGAACGGCGAGCGGCCGAGCGGCGCGCCGGTGGTGAGGTGCTTGACGACTTCGAGCAGCTTGAAGTCGAGCATCGCCGATAGCGGGATCATGGTGGCGTCGATCACGCCGCGCTCGAGCGAATTGTAGATCTGGGTCACGGGCATGCTGACCGGGATCGCGCCGAGCGCCTCGAGCTGCGCCGATTGCGCCGCGGACGGGGTTCGGATGCGCATGCCTTTCATATCGGCGAGCGTGCGGATCGGCTTTTCGCGGCTCATCAGGCCGGCATTGTCCGAATTCCACAGCATCAGCACCTTGGCGGCTTCCAGCTCCTTCTCAAAGAACTTCATGTTCGCCCAGAGCTTGCGGGTGCCGTCTTCCGCGCTCTCGGCGGTGCCCGGCAATTCGGTCATCGACAGCATCGGGAAATCACCCGAGGTGTAGCCGGGCAGCGTGAACACGATGTCGGCGATGCCGGTCGCCATCTGGCGATACAATTCCGGCGGCTTGCCGCCAAGCTGCATTGACGGGAACAGGCGCACCGTCATCTTGCCGCCGCTCTTGGCCTCGACCTCTTTGGCCCAAGGCGTGATCGGATTGACCCAGATCGAATGGGTCGGCGGCACGAAGCTCGCGAGCTTCAGTTCTTCGGCGGCAAACGCGCGCACCATCGGCAAAGCGGATGCGGCGGCCGCAGCGGCCGTGGTTTTCAGAAACGTCCGGCGATTGGAACGCATTGGTCAGTCCTCCCTGGATCGCGTGACGAGACGCAAGGCCGGTTTGCTCCGGCTTTTGTTTGCGCTGGCCACGCAACCGGCGCGGCCATCTCGAAATCGCCTGCATGTTAAAGGCGCAGCCGGTTCCGTCAATTGTAACGGACCGGAATTCGCCGGTCCGGGGGCATTCGGCCGCAGTGTTAATGTTAAGCCGCCGATCGTCCGGCGGCCCATCCTCGCCCATTCACGGCAGGGCATCCATCGGCACCGTCGGCGCGTCTTTGGAGACCCGCAGCACCAGCGAGGTTTTGACATTGCGCACATGCGGCGCGCCGGTGAGCTCCGCGACGAAGGTCTGAAAGGTCGTCAGGTCGGGGGCGACGCATTTGAGGATGAAGTCGACTTCGCCCGACAGCATCCAGCATTCCCGCACCAAAGGCTGCCGGCGCACAAAGGCCTCGAAGGCCGCCAGATCGGGCTCGGCCTGGCTCGACAGATGAACCAGGGCGAACATCATCACCTCATAGCCGAGCCGCTTTTCGTCCAGTAACGCCCGATAGCCGCGGATATAGCCTGCTTCCTCCAGGGCGCGGACCCGGCGCAGGCACGGCGGCGGCGAAATGCCGACCCGGCGGGCGAGCTCCACATTGGTCATGCGGCCGTCGTCCTGAAGGGCGGCAAGAATTTTCCAGTCGATCGCGTCCAGTCGCGCGAGCATGCGGGCAATGCCTTCGGAGGGGTCGGTTCGCGCGGACCTATAGCCCGGTTCGCCGCTGTCACGAAATAAAATTGCGTAAAAGGATGCCATTCGGCACTTTCCCCGCCGATTTTGGGCCGGCCGGGTTGCGTTGCTTGCATGGCTCGATCAAATGCCTACATTGCACCCGCGAAGTGCCCCTTTTTCGATCCCGGCGGCAGCCCCGTCCGGTTCGCACGGTTGCTCCAAATGTCCCAGATACTCCATGCCAAGGTCGTCATTATCGGTTCTGGGCCAGCCGGCTATACGGCGGCGATCTACGCGGCCCGCGCCATGCTGGAGCCGGTCCTGATCCAGGGCTACCAGCCAGGCGGCCAGCTCACGATCACGACCGATGTGGAGAATTATCCGGGCTTCGCCGACGTCATCCAAGGCCCCTGGCTGATGGACCAGATGCAGAAGCAGGCCGAGCATGTCGGCACCCGCATCGTCACCGATCACGTCAACGACCTCGATACCTCCGCCCGCCCATTCCGCCTGACCTGCGATTCCGGCGATGTCTATTTCGCCGACACGGTGATCCTGGCGACCGGCGCGCAGGCCCGCTGGCTCGGGCTGCCCTTCGAGGAAAAGTTCAAGGGCTACGGCGTCTCCGCCTGCGCCACCTGCGACGGCTTTTTCTATCGCGGCAAGGAAGTGATGGTGATCGGCGGCGGCAATACCGCGGTCGAGGAGGCTTTGTTCCTCACCAATTTCGCCAGCAAGGTGACGCTGGTGCATCGCCGCGACTCCTTGCGCGCCGAGCGCATCCTGCAGGACCGGTTGTTCAAGCATCCGAAGATCGAGGTGGTGTGGGATAGCGTGGTCGACGATGTCTCAGGCTCGACCGATCCGCACAAGGTAACCGGCGCCATTCTGCGCAATCTGAAGACCGGCGCTGTCAGCGAGCGCAAGGTCGACGGCGTGTTCGTCGCCATCGGCCATTCGCCATCGACCGAACTGGTGCAAGGCAAGGTCGAGATGAAGCCGAACGGCTATGTCAAGACTGAGCCCTTCTCCACCGCGACCTCGGTCCCCGGGCTGTTCGCGGCGGGCGACGTTACCGACGATATTTACCGGCAGGCCGTGACCGCCGCCGGCATGGGCTGTATGGCCGCCCTGGAAGCCGAACGATTCCTTGCCGCGCATGAAGGCCTGCGCGCGGCCGCAGAATAGGCGGTGCCGTCGTGCTGCAGCAACGATCACGCTTCTCCATGAGTTCCATGGACTGGGACAAGCTGAAGGTCTTCCATGCCGCGGCCGAGGCCGGGAGTTTTACCCATGCCGGCGAACAACTCGGCCTGTCGCAATCGGCCGTGTCGCGGCAGGTCAGCGCGCTGGAACAGGCGCTCAACGTGTCGCTGTTTCATCGCCATGCCCGCGGCCTGATCCTGACCGAACAGGGCGAATTGCTCTATCGCACCGCGCATGAAGTCTTCATGAAGCTGGAATCGGCGCGCGCCAAGCTGACCGACAGCCGCGAACGGCCGAATGGCGATCTCAAGGTGACGACCACCGTCGGCCTCGGCACCCACTGGCTGACGCCCAAGATCGGCGAGTTCATCGACCTTTACCCCGATATCCGCATTTCGCTGATCACCACCGACGAAGAACTCGACCTCGCCATGCGCGAGGCCGATGTCGCGATCCGGTTGCGCATCCCGACCCAGCCCGACCTGATCCAGCGCAAGCTGTTCTCGGTGCATTTTCACCTGTACGCCTCGCCGGAATATCTCAAGCGTTTCGGCACGCCGACCAAGGTCGAGGATCTGGACAGCCACCGGCTCCTGCTGCTCGGCGGCGGCAATATCCCGACCTTCCTTCAGAACCGGAACTGGCCACTCGAAGTCGGCCGCGAGGGCAAGGCGCCCCGGACACCGATTCTGGTCGTCAACAATATCCTCGCGCTGTTGCGGGCCTGCCAGCAGGGCATCGGCATCGCGCTCCTACCGGACTACCTTGTCGAGGAAAATGGCGCGCTGGTGCAGTTGCTTGCCGAGTCGGACGACATCACACTCGACGCCTATTTTGTTTATCCGGAAGAATTGAAATCGGTCGCCCGCGTGCAGGTGTTCCGCGACTTCCTGGTATCGAAAGCACAGCGCTGGACGTTCTAGATTCTTGCTAAGTCCTTGAATTTTTTCGCGCGGGCCGCGGACTGCCGCGAATTGCGGCCTTCGCATGGCTGCTCGTCGTGCGATCCATGCATGGCTGACCACCGTGCAGAAGCGTTGTCGAAGCGCCGGCACGCTCTCATAATTTTAACATGCTGGATGCGAGCGGTTTTCGAATCCTCCCAGATCGCAACGCCCGTAGACAGCGATTCCCCTCTGGAAGGTGATTGCCGGCATTCCCGCGCCGGCATGAACTCAAACCGGGCCGCTCCCCTCGCGGCCCGGTTTTTTTCTTGATCGGGACGTAGCAGCTGGCTTTGGGGTTGCCGCCAGCCGCCTGGCGGCAACGGCTGCTGCTTCGATGTAACGGCGATCACCGTGGATCAGCGTCAGCGCCATCGCACCCTCCAGCAACAGCATGTTGTCGCGGGCGCATCCGGCCGGATCGGCGACACACGCCTGCGCGAGGCGTTCGGCGAGCCAGCGTTCGTTCGTCGTTTTGACGCTGCGCGCAAGCGCACGCGCCGGATGGCCTGGAAGATCGGCAAGCTCGACCACAAGACGGGTGAATCCCGAACCCGTCCAGCGCGGCGTCGTCTTCGCCCATCCCGCGAGCTGGCCGAAGAAGGACTCGATCAGCCCATCGCGATCCGGCGGTAAGCGATCGCCGATATGCTTCAGCCGTCCTGCGGCCAGCGCATTGTGATGCGCCATCACGGCAGCAAGGAGATCGTCCTTGCTGCGGAAATAGGAATAGAGCGTGTGCTTGGTGACGCCGGCCCGTGCGGCGATGACATCGAGCGAGGTGCGGGTGAAGCCTGCCCGCCAGAAGCATTCATAGGCCGCATCGACAATGCGTTGCCGCGTGGACCAGGTCTTCCTGCGCATATCCGCGCTCCCGATAAGTATACCGGGCAGTGAGTTTACATAAGGCCGCGCCATTGACACGCTGAACGTCGTCCATCGCGGGATCACGGACATGGAAACGGGCGCCCTCACCCTTCGCAGCGTGACCGCACGCGCCGTCGTGCTGAAACTCAAACGGCCGATCGTGGCGCGGATCATGACGATCCCGGACTGGCCGCTGATCCTGATCGATCTTCATACCGACCAAGGCGTCACCGGACGAAGCTATATCGGCCCATACCAAGCGACATCCATCAACTATCTGCTGCCGCTCATCCGCGACTTCGGCAGCCTGTTCAAGGGCCAGCCAGTCGCTCCGGCCGATCTTTACGCGAGAGCGCGAAAATCGCTGCATCTGATGGGCTATTCCGGCATGTCGATGATCGCGGTATCGGCGCTCGACATGGCGGCCTGGGACGCACGCGCGAAGGCGGCGGGCGTTCCGCTCTGCGTGCTGCTCGGCGGCAGCATCGGGCCTGTGCACGCATATAACAGCAACGGGCTCTGGCTCGCCGAACCCGCTGCTGTCGGCGCGGAAGCCTCGGCATTGCGCGACGAAGGCGGGTTTGGCGCGCTGAAGCTCCGGCTCGGACGCGCGCAGCTGCGCGACGACATCGCCGCGATCGAAGCCGTCCGCAACGCCGTCGGCGGCGACATCGGCCTGATGGCCGATTTCAATCAGGGCCTCGACATGGCCGAAGCGCTGGCGCGCTGCCACGCCATCGACAATCTTGGACTGGCCTGGATCGAGGAGCCGATCCTGTACGAGAATTTCTCCGGCTGCGCGACGCTCGCAGCGCAACTGAAGACACCGATCCAGATCGGCGAGAACTTCTATGGCCCGCGGGATCTTGCCGACGCGCTTGCAGCAAAAGCCTGCGATTTCGTGATGCCCGACCTGATGCGGATCGGCGGCGTCACCGGCTGGCTTCATGCGGCGGCGATTGCGGGGGCCGCCGGCATTCCGGTCTCGACGCATCTCTATCCGGAATTTTCAGCGCATATGATGCGCGTCACACCGACCGCACATTGGCTGGAATGGCAGGACTGGGCCGACCCGGTCCTGCAGCGACCCTATGCGGTGAAGGACGGGATGACTCAGATACCCGATGTTCCGGGCGCCGGTATTGCGTGGGACGAGGCTGCGGTGAAGCGGCACGCGTTTGAGGCGTAGCGGCTGCGGCTTTTAGACGTGCGCGCAATCGCATGCGGTCTCTTGCAAGTTGCATCGTCTGCCCCTGTAATTGCCGGGTATCGCAAAGGGGTCGACGCCATGCGCAAAACACTGCTCGCTGCTTTGTTCGTCTCGCTCACAGCTGGTGCGGCGCTCGCACAGGATCGCAAAGTCATCTCGACGCCCAATGCGCCCGAAGCCATCGGGCCGTACTCGCAGGCGATCCGCGCCGGCAACACCATTTACCTTGCCGGCCAGATCGCTATCGATCCGAAAACCAAGGAGTTGAAGAAGGGCACGATCGAGGAAGAGACAAAATTGGTTCTTGAGAATCTGAAAGCAGTTCTGGCCGCGGAAGGCCTTGGCATGGAGCACATCGTCTCAACAACCGTATTCCTCAAAGACCTCAACGAATTCGGCAAGATGAACGCCGTCTATGCCACCTTCTTCCCCAAAAATCCGCCGGCGCGGGCGACCGTCGAAGTGGCGCGGCTGCCGCGCGACGTGAAGGTCGAAATTGCCGCAATCGCGGTCGCGCCTTGATCGAATATCGCGCAGGGGTGGACGGGGCGAACCCTCGTCCACCCTGAACCGCAAGCATTCCAGGCTCAGCCAAGCAGCGGAAATATCGGCACCGGCCAGGCCAGTTGCAGCACGCGCTCGAACAGCACATACGCCACGATCGCCGCGCCGACGGTGACGGCTGCCGTCAGCACCGGCCGCTCGCCATAGACCAGCATATAGACGGCAAAAAAGACCGGGATTGCGGCCATCACGCCAACGAGGAACGACAGCGCACCGAGGATCGCGAGCATCAGGATATAGAGACAACCTTTACGCAGGATGTCGCGCACGCTCATCTCGCCAAAATCGGTTTCAAGATCGAAATGGCGCTCGGCATCGCCGTCGGCCGGCGCATGGCTGACCACCGCACCGGTCAGTCTTGGCTTGTACCAGTCGGCGGCGAGCGCCACGCCCGCAGTTATGACGCCGAGCGCCGAGACAATCTGCGGCATGATGCGCGCTTCATAGGGCCAGCCCGACGCAACGAAGAAGGCGACTGCGCAGGCCAACAGCACCAGCAGCGAGAAGACAGGGCCGACGGAGAAATCGAAAGCAAAGGAGGATTGCGGCTGACCTTGCCGGCGGCGGCGCGATTTCAGCACATGGTTCACCGCCACCGCCACCAGGAACACCACGGTAAGCGCCAGCAGCACCGCAACGACCGGGCGCGTGGTCCAGCCCCAGCCGTGAATGTTCATGGAGATGAAGAAATATTTCTCCACCAGAGGCGCCAGGATGAATGCGAGAAACATCGGCGCGCGGGGCCAGCGGGCACGTTTCATGATCCATCCGAGCGCACCGACCAGCAATAGGAACAGCGCGTCCTCCCATTGCCGTGAGGACTGCAAGGCGCCGGCGAAAACCACCACGGAGATCAGCGGAACCAGCGCGGCGGGCCGCACGAAGACGACCAGCGACAACGGACGTGCCAGCCCCAGGGCCAGAATGCCGCCAATGACATTGGCCACCACGATCGCCCAGACCATCATATAGGTCAGATCGAGCTTGCTGGTCAGCATGGCCGGCCCGGGCGCAATGCCGTGCAGCAGGAAGGCGCCGAGCAACAGCGCCATCGGTGCCGAGCCCGGAACGCCGAGCGCGGCCGTCGGCAAAAGCGCACCGCCGACACAGGCATTGTTGGAGGATTCCGAGGCGATTACCCCGCGCACATCGCCCGCGCCGAAATTAGAGGGGCCGCGCGTGGTCATCGTGGTGTAAGAATAAACCAGCCACGGGATCACGGTCGGGCCGATCGCGGGGATGATCGCGAGGAGCGAGCTGACCGTCGAACTGCGCGTGACCGGCCAGATGTTGCGGATGGTGTCGCGAAAGCCCTGGCTTGCGCCCTTCAATTCGTTCTTCTTCTGGCCATGCGCGATGGTTTTGCCGAGGATGGCAAGATCGGCGAGTTCCGGCAGCGCATAGATGCCGAGCGCAATGATAAGGATGTGAAAGCCATCCCACAGATAAATGGCGTTAAAGGTCCAGCGCAGCGTCGCGGTATTGGCGTCCTGGCCGATAAAGGCAAGCAGCACACCGATGATCGCAGCGCCCAGCCCCTTGGCCATCGAGCCGCCGGCGAGCGCACCGACCATGGCCAACCCCAGAATGCAGAAGGCCAGCAGTTCCGCCGACGTCGCCCCCATCAGGAGCGGCATCGAGATCGGAATGATAACGATCAGGATCAGCGCGCCGATGATGCCGCCGAGCACCGAGGCCGTAAAAGCCGCCCCCATGGCGCGGCCGGCTTCGCCCCGCTTTGCCATCGGGTAACCATCGAGCACCGTCACCATCGAGGTCGGCGTACCCGGAACACCGAACAGGATTGCGGGGATGCTGTCCGCAGTCGACATCACCGCCAGCGCGCCGAGAAGGAACACGATGGCTTCATTCGCCGACATACTGAAGGTGAAGGGCAGCAAGAGGGCGATGCCCATCAGGCCGCCGACACCCGGTATCACCGAAAGGATGGTTCCGATCGCGACCCCGATAATCAGGTAGGTGAGGATTTGAGGCTGCAGCAGCAGACTCGCTGCACTCGACATCGCGTTGATGACGCCTGCATCCATGGTCGATTGTCACTCAGCGTGCCGGGACGCAAAAGAAGGCCCGGCGCCACCGGGCCTTCCCTGGATCGGTGATGTGTCGGTCCTTGCGGACGAAGCCCTTACTTCTTTTCGAGCAGGCTTTTGAACCAGGCCTGCACGTCCGGAGAGACCTGCGTGGAATCGGCCACGATCTTTTGCAGCGCGGCGCCGTCGCGATAGTTGATCGGAATGTTGCGCTCCTTGGCCTCCGCGCGCAGTTCAGGATCGTTTAGCGTCGCGCTGAAAACCTTGCGCAGATACTCGACGCGATCCTGCGGCGTTCCAGGAGGCGCGTACAGGCCCAGGCCGATGGCCGCGGACTGCGCGACCGCCTGCACAATGCCGCGCTTCGGATTATCCTTGCTGACGAGGTCCAGAACATTCGGATATTTCTCCAGCCCTTCCACGGGCTCCAGACCGAGCACGGCGAGAACGTTGACCTTGCCGTCCTTTACCAGATGCCACTTGTTGGCAAGAAGATTGGCGACCTCCGCCGTGGTCGACTGGACTTCGCCCTGCTCCATCGCAAGGAAGGTTGGGCCGCCGCCGGAATAGCCCGCAACGCGCCTGAATTTGGTCCCAAGGGCCTCGTTGGTTGCCGACATGAACTGGTCGAATGTGGTGCCGACCGTCATGATGCCATGCGTGATTTCCTTGTCGCTCTTGGCTGCATCCTCGAGCGACTTGATGCCGCTGTCGCCGCGGGCGACGAACACACGCGGATTGTCGACAAGGCGGCCGATCGCCTGAAACTCGGTCGGCTTGTAGCGCACGCTGTCGGGCGCCGAGAATGTCGTGGAGACCAGCGCCGGCACCGGCATACCGATATATGTGCCATCCTTCGGTGCTGCGTTGAACAGATGATTGGCACCCACTGCTCCGCCACCACCGGTGCGATGTTCGAGAACGAGATTGGTCCCTGCCGGCAGATTTTTTTTGGCGTGCTTCATGAAGAGAAGCAGATAAAGATCCATGGTGCCGCCGGCACCCGTTACGCTCATGACGCGGATGGTCTTGTCTTTGTAGAAGTCTTCCGCCTTCTGAGCCAAGCCG
>NZ_JBKBVB010000125.1:11709-12608 GCF_046289595.1 Pseudorhodoplanes sp. | reverse complement strand
GTCAGCCGGTCCGCGGGACCATCCCACATCACGTTGGAAAGCTTTTCCCCGAGCGCCGCGTCCACCTCCTCGAACACCTGCCGCGCGACGGGAAAGGCGTCGGCCAGGGCCTTGCCCATTCCCACCACCTGGCTTCCCTGCCCCGGAAATACGTATGCCGCCGCCACCGTTCCCCTCTCATTCTTGTTTGGCCCAACCGACCGGTCAAAATCTGGCCCGACAGACTATGTGACACCGGGCAAGTCAAGCCGACGGGGACGCGTTTCGCCTTGCCTTCCGGCCGAAAACCCCTATAACCCCGGCTTCCGCTCGTCCCGGCCGGGGGCTGAACGGACGGCCGCGCATTCCTTACGGAGCGTGCGGCAGGGCTGATCGGCCCGTCGTCCCGTGTCCCCGCCAATCAGAGCATCGAGCTTTCCGAAGGTTTGCACCCCGCGTGGTCCGCACCTTTCCGAAGTCTCGTTTGGGCTTTGCGCCGGACAGCGCCAACGAAAGGAAGGCAGGATGCCGTTATACGAGCATATTTTCCTCGCGCGTCAGGACGCGAGTTCGCAGCAGGTCGACGATCTGACCAACCAGTTCAAGGCGATTGTCGAAGGCGCCGGCGGCAAGGTCGCCAAGACCGAATATTGGGGCGTGAAGTCCCTGTCCTATCGCATGAACAAGAACCGCAAGGCGCACTTTACGTTGATGAATCTCGATGCCCCGGCTGCCGCCGTTGCCGAGATCGAGCGTCAGGAGCGGCTGTCGGAAGAGGTTCTTCGCTACCTGACGATCCGGGTCGACGAACTCGAGGAAGGCCCCTCGGCAATGATGCGCAAGGCCGAGCGCGACGATCGTGAACGCGAAGGCCGCGGCTTTGGCGGCGGTTTCGGCGGCGGCCGCGATCGCGGTCCGCG
>NZ_JBKBVB010000125.1:0-11699 GCF_046289595.1 Pseudorhodoplanes sp. | reverse complement strand
TCCGAGTGTGAGGCGTGAAAAGAAGGGTGCTGTGGTTTTGGTGTTGTTTTTGGCGGCGCCTGCGCTCTTGCTCCTCACCGCGACCGCGATGAGCGCGGCGGGCGCGACGACGCAGATGTGTCGGGCGATGGAGCGGAGGACTGATCATGTCGATGCAAGCATCCGGCGGCGGCCGCCGCCCCTTCTTCCGGCGCCGCAAGACCTGCCCGTTTTCCGGCGCCGGCGCCCCGAAGATCGACTACAAGGACGTTAAGCTGCTGCAGCGGTACGTCTCCGAACGCGGCAAGATCGTGCCGAGCCGCATTACCGCGGTGTCGGCGAAGAAACAGCGCGAGCTCGCCCAGGCGATCAAGCGCGCGCGTTTCCTCGGCCTGCTGCCTTACGTGATCAAGTAGGTCGAACGACCGAACAACGCGGCGTCCGGAACGATCCGGACGCCGATGGTTGGGGCAAGCACGCGGCCTGACTGCGCGACTCGCCTCTAACCGCTGAACAAGCGGGACAGCTCGTGATGATGCCAGTGGCATTGATGGGACTTGGTGCGGGTGCCGCCTCGGCTTTGCTGATGGCGACCATGGCCACGCGCTCGCCCCTCTCGCTGATGCTGGTGCTGCTGGCGCCGCTGCCGATCATGATCGCTGCGATCGGCTGGACGCACTGGGCCGCGCTGTTCGGCGCAGTTGCGGCGGCACTGGCCTTGGCCATCGCTTTCGGCGAGCCGCTCTGGATTCCGATCTATCTCGTCGGCGCCGGGCTTCCCGGATGGTGGCTCGGCTATCTGGCGCTGCTGGCGCGCGGCGACGAGGACGGCAATGTCGAATGGTATCCGGTCGGACGGCTGGTGATCTGGTGCGTGGCCATTTCGGCGGCGATCGTCATCGTCGTCATGTGGAACGTGCGCATCGACGAGGACCAGTTCCAGGCGGCGCTGAAGCTCGCGCTGGAACGCGTTGCCAAGGAATACGGCGCCTCGGCGCCCGATTTCACCAAGATGGACGTCAAGCGGGTCGGCGAATTGATCGCAAGCTTCGTTCCTCCCGCCACCGCGGCGATGATCACCTTCGCTTATGCGCTTAATCTTTACGTTGCCGGACGCGTCGCGGGTCTGTCGGGGCGGCTGCGGCGGCCATGGCCCGATCTCTCGGCGCTGCGTTTTCCGAAATTTGCCCCGGCCGCGTTCGCTGCTGCGCTCGCGCTGTGGTTCATGCCGGGGCTGCCTGGCATGGCCGGCGGCATCGTGTCCGGCGCCTTCATCATGGCCTATGCGATCCTTGGTTTTGCCGTGCTGCACGACATCACGCGCAATCTCGGCATTCGTCCCTTGGTGCTCGGGCTCGCCTATTTCGTGGTGATGGCGGCGGTGTGGCCGGTATTCTTCATGACCATGCTCGGGCTTGCCGACAGCATTTTCGATTTTCGCAAAGGCCCCGCGGCGACGCCGCCGGCCACCACCTGAACCTGAGACATCCGACCTACACAGAAAGCTCAAGGAGTAACCGATATGGAAGTGATCCTGCTCGAACGCGTCGCAAAGCTCGGCCAGATGGGCGAGACGGTCCGCGTGAAGGACGGTTTTGCCCGTAATTTCCTGCTGCCGAAAGGCAAGGCGCTGCGTGCCACGAAGTCAAACAAGGAGCGCTTCGAGGCCATGCGCAAGGAGCTCGAGGCCAAGAATCTCGAAAATCGCTCGGAGGCCCAGAAGATCGCGGACAAGCTCAACGGCCAGAGCTTCGTGGCGCTGCGCCAGGCTTCCGAATCCGGCCAGCTTTACGGCTCGGTATCGGCGCGCGACATCGCCGATCTCGTCACCGAAGGCGGCTTCTCGATCTCGCGCAGTCAGGTCGCCCTGAACGCGCCGATCAAGATGATCGGCCAGCACAAGGTCGAGATCGCGCTGCATCCCGAAGTCGAGGTCAATGTCGCGATCATCGTCGCCCGCAACGCCGACGAGGCCGAGCGTGTCAAGCGCGGCGAGGACATCACGGTGAGCCGCGAGGCGCAGGACGAGCGCGAAGCCGCCGCCGCCGCGCAGGCCTTCTTCGATCCCGAAGCCCGGCGCGAGGACGAAGACGCAGGCGAAACTGAAGACGCCGCCGAGAAGGCCTGACGCAGCACTGCTGTTGCGATCATTGTTCAGACACCGACCGGGCATGTCCCGCTCCCGCCGGGCATGCCCGTTTGTTTAGGCCGGCTGGTTTACAGCGGAATTTCTGGCGGCGGCGGCTTCGTTTCGACCGGCGCCGGCGCGTCTTGGGCGGGCTTGGCCTCGATCTCAGGCTCGGGAGCCGGTTCGGGCGCCGCGACGGCCGCGGCGGCCGCAGCAGTCGGGGGCGTCGCGGGCGCTGGCGTCGCACGCCCGGGAGTCGCCGCCGGGGGCTTGCGTTTGGCCGCCGGCTCGCGCTCCGCAGGACGGGCCGCTTCCTGAGGTCGCCGTTGATCGTCGTCCGCCGGCCTGCGTCCGACCGAAGCAGGCGGACGTTCGACCGGCGCCTGCCGTGCGGCCGGGGCGGACGGCGCGCCGCGGCCGATGGACGCCACATAGCCAGCCAGCATCGCCGCATGCTGCACGCTTGAGCTGTAGTGCTGGCGCAGAAATCCGGTCAGTTCCCGTTCCCCGCGTCCCTTGGCGAGCCCCGCCGCGCTCTGATGGCAGACCGCGCAACCGGACTTGAACAATTCCGCCGCGGACCGGCCCTCGTTGAGATCGATGGCCTCGTTCTGGTGGCCGGTAGGCGGCCCCGCGCCAGGCGCAGAAGGTCTGGGCGGCGCACCACGCGGCTGCGCCGCAGCCTCCAGCGCGACGACTGCGCCAGTCAGCATGATCAGCCCGGCCAGCCCGCCTCTCCAAACAGCTCCTCTATCCCGCAAAACCGTGCTCCCGCGGCGCGCCGAAACCTGAGCCACGCCATCCAACCCGCACAGACCAACCCCAAACCGGCAACCGCCGGCCATTAGACGCCGAATGTGGCTCATTTTCGAAACCGACCAACTGCGCCTCGATCAGTTACCACCGCATTGCGGCACCGGCCAGACTTTGGTCTAATCAAAAAAATTTTGGGCGTCGCCGGTCGAAAGGACGGCGGGCTGATGGATGGAGGCGGCCGTGGAACGGTTGCTTCGGATTGGTCTGACACGGTTCATCCGCAGCGGCAATCTGCGCGTTTCGATTGCAGACGGAAAGCCACTGGAATTTGGCGACGGAACCGGCACACCCGTCGCCGTCCGCTTCGTCAGCCGCAGAGCCTTGCTGAGGCTCTTTCTCAATCCCGAATTGCGGCTTGGCGAGGCCTATATGAAAGGCGACTTCGTGCTGGATGCCGGCACCCTCGCCGACCTGCTTGCGCTGCTGATGTCGCAGACCCCGCATGACAGCGTCCCGTATTTTGCGCGTCCCCAGGCCCTTGTGCGCTACGGCCGCCGCCGGATTGACCAGTTCAACCACCGCCGGCGCGCCCGCCGCAATGTTGCACACCATTACGACCTCGACGGCAGGCTCTATTCGCTGTTTCTGGATGCCGACCGGCAATATAGCTGCGCCTATTTCGAGCGCCCGGGCCAGTCACTCGACGACGCGCAACTCGCCAAGAAGCGGCATCTGGCGGCCAAGCTGGTCGTCAAGAACGGCCAGCGCGTTCTCGATATCGGATCGGGCTGGGGCGGCCTTGCGCTCTATCTCGCAGACTATCTCGGCGCCCGCGTCACCGGCGTCACGCTGTCGGACGAGCAATTGAAGCTGGCGCGGGGCCGCGCCGCCGAGCGGCAATTGGCCGGCCGGGTCGACTTCCGGCTGCAGGATTATCGCGACGTTACCGAGCGCTTCGACCGGATTGTCTCGGTCGGGATGTTCGAACATGTCGGGGTCGGACATTACCGCACATTTTTCAACAAATGCGCGCAGCTTCTGTCAGACGACGGCGTGATGGTGCTGCATTCGATCGGCCGTTCCGAAGGGCCGAACGCGACCAATCCCTGGATCGAGAAGTATATATTCCCCGGCGGTTATATCCCTGCCCTGTCGGAGGTGCTGCCGGCGATCGAACGCGCCGGCCTGATCGTCGCCGACATCGAGATCCTTCGGCTGCATTATGCCGAGACGCTGAAAGCCTGGCGCGAGCGCTTCCTGGCCCATGCCGAGGAAGCCCGCAGGCTCTACGACGACCGATTTGTGCGGATGTGGGAGTTCTATCTCGTCGCCTCCGAAATGGCGTTCCGGCACCAGGGACTGATGGTCTTCCAGATCCAGCTCGCCAAGCGCATCGACGCAGTCCCTGTCACCCGCGACTATATCGCCCGCGAAGAGGAGCGGCTGCGCAGGCTGGAACGCGGCAGCCCGCTGCCGCTGCGCATGACCGGCGAATAAACGCGCTGTGGAGGGCTTGCGCCGCTGCGCGAATTGCCTTCCTTCCGTCAAGAAGAAAGCGGACGTTCAAGAGCGTTCGATGCGGATTTGCGTGGGTTGTGGGGACATCGAAGATTGCCGCAGACGGATCGCGGCGGCGGTGCTACAGCACTCCCGTCGGGGTTCGTCGCAATCTCGGAGGTGACGCGTAAACCATCTTTGTTCGGCGTAGCGTTGCGTTGGCGTGCCGCGTTTTGGCGACCTAAGAAACTGACTGATAACAACCGTTCGTTGGACCGATGGCATCGCTGGACCAGACCGCGCGCAAGCTCGCTGCGGATCAGACGCCGCACTACCGCGTCGCCCCGCACAATATCGAGGCCGAGCAGGCCTTGCTGGGCGCTATTCTCGTTAACAACGAGGCCTATTACCGCGTTTCGGATTTCCTCGAGTCGCAGCATTTCTTCGAGCCGATCCATCAGAAAATCTTCGAACTCGCCTCGCAACTCATTCGCGCCGGCAAGGTCGCAAGCCCGGTCACGCTGAAGACGTTTCTGCCGGGCGACCTCGATATCGGCGGTCTCACCGTGAGCCAGTATCTCGCGCGCCTTGCCGCCGAAGCCACCACCGTGATCAATGCGCAGGATTACGGCCGCACCATCTACGACCTCTCGGTGCGCCGCTCGCTGATCGTGATCGGCGAGGACATGGTGAACGAGGCCTATGACGCCCCTGTGGATTTCGAGCCTGCGAAGCAGATCGAGGAGGCCGAGCGCAGGCTCTACGAAGTCGCCGAAAGCGGCCGCTACGAAGGCGGCTTCCAGGCCTTCTCGCAGGCGCTGACCACCGCCGTCGACATGGCCGCGAAGGCCTATCAGCGCGATGGCAAACTCTCGGGCATCGCCACCGGGCTGCACGACCTCGATTCCAAGATGGGCGGCCTGCAGCATTCCGACCTGATCATCGTCGCGGGCCGCCCCGGCATGGGCAAAACCGCGCTTGCGACCAACATCGCCTATAATGTCGCCAAGGCCTGGCAGGGCGAAGTGCGCCCGGACGGGCACATCACCACGGTCAATGGCGGCATCGTCGGCTTCTTCTCGCTGGAAATGTCCGCCGAGCAGCTCGCCACCCGTATCATCGCCGAGCGCACCGGCATTCCCTCGAGCACGATCCGCCGCGGCGGCATCAGCGAGCAGGACTTCGAGTTGATCCGCGACGTCTCGCTCGAGTTGCAGAACATGAAATTCTTCGTCGATGAGACCGGCGGCCTGTCGATCGCCCAGCTCGCCGCACGCGCAAGGCGGCTGAAGCGCCAGCGCGGCCTCGACCTTCTCGTGATCGACTATATTCAGCTGTTGCAGGGCTCGGGCCGGCGTGGACAGGAAAATCGCGTCCAGGAAATCACCGAAATCACCACCAGCCTGAAGGCGCTTGCCAAGGAGCTCAGCGTGCCGGTGATTGCGCTCTCGCAGCTGTCGCGGCAGGTCGAAAGCCGCGACGACAAGCGACCGCAACTCTCGGACCTGCGCGAATCCGGCTCGATCGAACAGGACGCCGACGTCGTGCTGTTCGTCTACCGCGAGGAATACTACCTGCAGAACAAGGAGCCGCGGCCGGGCACCGAGGAATATACCAAGTGGCAAATCGAGATGGCGGCGGTCCATGGAAAGGCCGAGGTGATCATCGGCAAGCAGCGCCACGGCCCGACCGGGACCGTGCAGCTGCAATTCGACGGCAGCGTCACCCGCTTCAGCGATCTGGCGCCGGAAGACCGGCTGCCCGAGCGCATCCCCTGACCGCCTTAGTTTTGCTTCCGGTTGCGTGCTTAGACATATTCGCACTCCCCGATCTTCAGCAGAAAGCCCGATGCTGTCTCCGGCGCCAGACCTGTCCTCATCCGAATTCGCGTCCGGGCCACCCGCCGACGAAGCCGGCGGCGTCCTGACGATCGACCTTTCGGCGATCGAGGCGAATTACAAGTCCCTGAGCAGAACGGCGGTGCCGGCCGAATGCGCGGCGGTGGTCAAGGCCAACGGTTATGGGCTTGGTCTCGAACAGGTGGCGACGCAGCTTCGGCAAACCGGGTGCACCACTTTCTTCGTCGCCGACCTCTCCGAAGGCAAGCGGCTGCGCAAGGTCGCGCCCAACGTCACGATCTATATCCTCAACGGGCTGCCGCCGGGGACCGGCCAGGTTTTCGCCGACCACAATCTGCGGCCGGTGATCGGCTCGACCGCCGAGCTCGCCGAGTGGGATGCCTTTGTCGGCGCCGCGAAATGGGACGGCGGCTTCGCCTTGCATGTCGATACCGGCATGAACCGGCTCGGCATATCGGTGGAGGAGGCCGCCGCGATCGCTGCGCGGATCGATCTCGAACATCACGGCATCGAGCTCATCATGAGCCATTTCGTGGCCTCACAATTCGCGGAGAATCCGCGCAATGCCGAACAGATCGCGGCTTTCCGCAACGTGCGCGCGATGTTTCGCGGCGTGCCGGCTTCGATCGCCAATTCCTCCGGCATCTTTCTCGGATCGTCCGCCCATCTCGACATCGTGCGCCCGGGCGCGGCGCTTTACGGCATCAACCCGACGCCCGGCAAGCCGAACCCGATGAAGCCGGTGATCGATCTCAAGGTGCGGATCGCGCTGGTGCGCGACATCGCCTTCGGCGACACCGTCGGCTATGACGCAACCTGGACCGCACGGCGGCCCTCGCGCATTGCCATCGCCACCATGGGCTATGCCGACGGCTTTGTCCGATCGCAAAGCGGCAGCGACCAGAAGCCGGGCGGCACCCTGTTCGTCAACGGCAAGCCCTGCCCGATCGTCGGCCGCATTTCGATGGACCTGGTCGCGCTCGACATCACCGATCTGCCGCCAGGCAGCGTCAAGCGCGGCGAATTCGTGACCGTGATCGGCGAAGGCCGCGACGTGGACGCGATGGCGGAGGCGCTCGACACCATCGGCTATGAGGTCCTGACCAGCATCGGCCGGCGCTATGCGCGGATTTATAAGGGCGAATAGCGCCGTTCCCCCTCGCCCTTCGACGGCGAGTGCCTCACAATATACATCATGAGTCGCAAGGCCCTCTCCTTCGTCTGCCAGAATTGCGGCGCGGCCTATTCGCGCTGGCAGGGCAAATGCGAGTCCTGCGGCGAGTGGAATACGCTCGCCGAGGAGAGCGCCGAGGCGCCCGTCGGCAAGGGCGGAGCGGCGAAAATGCCGGGTCGCGGCCGCGCCTTCACGCTGCAAACGCTGTCCGGCGGCAGCGAAGAAGCGCCACGGCTCGCGACCGCGCTCAGCGAATTCGATCGCGTCACCGGCGGCGGCCTGGTGCGCGGTTCGGTGATCCTGGTTGGCGGCGATCCCGGCATCGGCAAGTCGACACTGCTGGTGCAGGTCGCCGCCGCGCTCGCCCGCAGAAAGCAGCGCGCGGTCTATATCTCCGGCGAAGAAGCCGTGGCACAGGTGCGGCTGCGCGCCGAGCGGCTCGCGCTGGCCGATGCCCCCGTCGAACTCGCCTCCGAAACCTCGGTCGAGGACATCATCGCAACGCTCTCGCAAGGCGACCTGCCCCGCCTCGTGGTGATCGACTCGATCCAGACCATGTGGACTTCAAGCGTGGAATCCGCGCCGGGCACGGTGACGCAAGTCCGCGCCTCGGCACAGATGCTGATCCGTTTTGCCAAACGTTCAGGCGCCTGCGTGATCCTCGTCGGCCATGTCACCAAGGACGGGCAGATCGCAGGCCCCCGCGTGGTCGAACACATGGTCGATGCGGTGATGTCGTTCGAGGGCGAAGGCGCGCATCAATTCCGTATCCTGCGCGCGGTGAAGAACCGCTTCGGCCCGACCGACGAGATCGGCGTCTTCGAGATGACCGGTCTTGGCCTGCGCGAAGTGCAGAATCCGTCCGAGCTGTTTCTCTCCGAGCGCGATCTCGGCTCGCCCGGCACCGCAGTGTTCGCCGGCATCGAGGGCACGCGCCCGGTGCTGGTTGAAATCCAGGCGCTGGTCGCGCCGACCGCGCTCGGCACGCCGAGACGAGCCGTGGTGGGCTGGGATCCGAGCCGCCTGTCGATGGTGACCGCCGTGCTGGAAGCCCATTGCGGAGTGCGGCTCGGCACCCACGATGTCTATCTCAATGTGGCCGGCGGGCTGCGTATAAACGAGCCTGCGGCGGATCTCGCGGCTGCGGCTGCGCTCGTATCCTCCCTCGCAGGCGCTCCGCTGCCGGCCGATGCAGTCTATTTCGGCGAAGTGTCGCTGTCGGGGGCGCTGCGGCCGGTGGCACAGACAGCGGCGCGCCTGAAGGAAGCGGCGAAGCTTGGCTTCCAGCGCGCCTTCCTGCCCGATCCCGGCCGTGCCGAGGCGCCCGCCGACGCCGCACTGACGCTGAGCCCGCATGGCAATCTCGCTTCGCTGGTTGCCGACATCGCAGCAACCGGCAACCGCAACCGGTTGCGCCGCGAGGCGTGATCGGCAGTGAGTCTAGCGGCTCAGTCCAGTTGACACGCCCGCCAGGGCGATGGCGCGGGCGCTTGGCCGCATCTCGGGCTGGAACAGACGGCCCTCAAGGGACGCCGCAAGGGCAACCGGTCCGATGGCGTAATGAACCGCAAGATGCGACGCCGCCACCAAGGCCAAAGCGATAAGGCCTGCGCAAAAGGTTTGCCGCCGCATGAAGCCCGCCCGTTAAGACTTGCTTAACCATACGGCATGGATCAGGCTTTGCACAGGCTGTGCGTGCCGCGCGGCGGCGAGCCCGGTCAATCATCGATCGCGAACGCATCCGCCGAGAGTCTTTTCGCTTTTCTTTGAATCGCGAAAAGACTCTCAGTTGTTGCGTTGGCGCGTTTTCTTCACGCGAACCGGTGCCCACTTCGCTCGAAAACGCTAGAGTGGCGGCGGCTCTCAGCGTCGCGGATCGCTGACCCGCCCCATGAACAGGACGGCGCCGGTCTTGTCGTCGGCGATGACGAAGGCGAACGGACGGTCCACATCGAACCGCTCCAGCGCGCCCGGTTTCATGGCGCGGGTCGTCACCACCACGGCGGTCGCGGCGGCGGCTTCGGTACCCTCCTCCGCAACCTCGATCACCGCGCGATGCGCGATCTGGTCGATGGAGGATTGCGCCTGTTCGCGCGGCAGGCCGGTCAGTCCGGAGAGGTCCGATTGCGACGGATCGAACACCTTGCTCATGCCGAGCGCCGTGAAGGGCGGTATCAGATCGGCGGCAAATTCAAATTTGAATTTCGGAAGCGAGAGCTGCAGCGGACGGGGCTCGGCCGCGGCGAGCCGCTTCAGCAGTCTCTCGAACTTGGTGGCGTCAAAACCCGCCATCACCGTGTCGATGCCGTCGATCGCATCCGGCAATATCACAATCATCGACAGCCCCTCGCGCGCATAGGGCAGCCGGATCGCGCGGTAGCCATCGGCTTTCTCCACCGGAAAGCTCGCCGACTGCCACATGGCCGCCACGTCGGCTGTTTCGGCCCGGGTCAGATGAAACGGACGCTCCTGCGTCGCATTCCTTGCGAAAGGTCGCGCCCATGGCGCTTTGAAATAGACCGCGTTGAGCAGGACATGGGAGTCCTGCGGGCTGAGCCTTTCGATGATCGACGGAATCTTGCCTTCGGTCTTGTCCTTCACGAAGGCGTTCACGGTCGCCAGATCGACGTTCTTGAAAATTTCGGCACCGTATATCGTGCGGATGGTGTCTTGATAGCTGTCCGCAACCGTTGCGGCCGGATTGACCAGCATGAGCGCGTTCGCGATGCGCAGCTGCGCCGTCGCATCGGCAGCATCGGGCGCCGCGGCGCTCAGCGCGGCCAGAAACTTGGCATTGGCGGCATCGATGGCCTGGCGGGACAGGCTGTGGCGCAACACCCTGCGCATTTCGGCCTCGGTCTCGCCGCGCGCGCCGGTGAGCACCATCGCCATCGCGGTCCCGATCGACAAGGGCGACAGGACAACATTGCCCGGCTCCGCGGACAGCTTGCGAAACAGCTCATGTCCGGACTGGTTATAGGCCTGCGCAAGCGCACGGCTGTCCTGTGCCGCCGCCGAAACCGGCATAGCAAGGAGCAGCGCCGCCAGGATCGCAGCCCATCGGCTGCAGCATCCAGCCATCATGATCGTCTCCGTCCCGGATCCTTGAGCGCCATTGTGGCGGAACAGACCCGGCCGCGAAACCCGTCCCGCTCCACCCAGCCAGGGACACCGCGCCATTGTCTGTGTCGCCCCGAACCCGACTGTGGTTCAAGGCACAATCCGGGCAGAAAGACGGGTGACGACGCGCGGACGGGCGGCTATACAGGCGCGCCCGTCCCGCCCCCGGACCCGATTATTCCGCGCCCATGCCGATCACGTTGCTCGACATCATTTTACTGTCCGTGATGCTGATCTCCGGGCTGCTCGCCATGATTCGCGGCTTTATGCGCGAAATCCTGTCGATTGCGGCCTGGGTCGCGGCGGCCGTGGCCACGCTTTATTTCTACAAGCGGCTGATGCCGGTCGCGGAAAGCTACTTCAACAACCAGTATGTCGCGGCGGGCGCCGTGATCGGTGGCGTGTTTCTGGGCACCCTGCTCATCGTCTCGATCATCACCGTCCGGATCTCGGACATGATCCTGGATAGCCGAATCGGTGCGCTCGACCGGACCCTCGGTTTCCTGTTCGGGCTCGGCCGCGGCCTGATCATCGTTGTCGTCGCCTATCTGTTTTTCGACTGGCTGGTGCCGCAAAAGCAGCAGCCCACTTGGGTCACCGATGCAAAATCACGGGTTGTTCTGGCCGGAACCGGAGATTGGCTGAAGTCGATGTTGCCGGACGACCCGGAAAGCACCATCTTGAGGCGGCTGAAGCGTCAGAAGGACGGCGAAGGCGAGGACCAGCCCGGTCAACGCTCCCAGTCGACGGTTCCCGGTCCGGGGCGCAACTCCGGCGAAGGCTATGATCGGGCCGAGCGGACCGATATGCGTCAGCTGATCGAAACGAGGGCCGCCCCCGCGCGCTAGCGGGCGATGAGGGTTTGGACGCGCGATGACACTTCCTTCCGAGACCGGCGCCACCTCCCTTCCCGATCACGACGTCGATCTCGACCTCAATGCCGACCGTCTGCGCGAGGAATGCGGCGTGTTCGGGATTTTCGGCCATCCGGATGCCGCCGCCATCACCGCGCTCGGGCTGCATGCGCTTCAGCATCGCGGCCAGGAAGCCGCCGGCATCGTGTCCTTCGACGGTCATCGCTTCCATTCCGAACGCCGAATGGGCCTCGTCGGCGACCATTTCTCCAAGCGCGACGTCATCGACCGGCTGCCGGGCATGTCCGCAGTCGGCCATGTCCGCTATTCGA
>NZ_JBKBVB010000124.1:0-12660 GCF_046289595.1 Pseudorhodoplanes sp. | reverse complement strand
CCGCAACGCCTTCGATACGGCTTGCCGCGGTATCGATATCGGCCGGACTGATGGCATCCATGCGCAATCAATACCATATCCGCGGCCGTTCCGGGACAGCGCGCAGAGCCGGACCCGAAACGCTGATGCAGACTTTTGTGCTGCCGGTGGATTGCCGGTTCCCCTTCGGCAGAACCCTCCGCAACGGCATCCGGGAACCACTCCCAGCAACAATCGCGCTCACTCTTCCTCGCCGTCGCCGGATTGCGCCTCCCACAGCGCCACGAGGCGCTTGCGAAAGCCCTTTGGCGTTTCGGCGAACAGCCGGGTGGCGATTTTTCGGGCCGCACGAATATGCTGGTCCTGCCGGTAGGCGATCATCGGCGTCAGCCGCGAGCGCCAATGCGCCAGTGGCTGGTGCGGCCCGGCCTTGGCGGTGAGCATTTCCAGGTCCTGAACCTTGCCAAGGCGGGTCCGCAGCCGCTGCGCCTCGTCGACCCAGACCTTGCCGAGGCGCGGCCAGAGCGGCTCGACCAGTTCCATCTGATAGCGATGCTCGACCACGCGGCGGCGCAATTCGTGCAGGTCTTCCGGGTCCGGATTCGCCCAGTCGGCCGGGATCGACCGCCGCGCGCGCCGGTAGGTATTGGCAAGCATGCCGGCAAGGTCGTCGACGCTGACGCCATCCATGTCCCAGTGCGAGACCTGCCAGGCAGCGGCGGTCAAATAGTTCGACAGGTCGGTCTGAATTTCATCGGTCCAGATATTGCGTTCGTTTTCCGCCTTGAGCGCCTGCATCCGGCTGTGGATGGTTTCGATGGACTTTTTCGGCAGCGCGATCGGCAGTCCTTCGCAGGCTTCGATCGAATCGTTCAGCGCATCGATCGCCGACTGCGCATCGCGCGCCACGGTCAGGCGCCGCGCCAGGTCCCGCGCCTGCATCCGCAGCGCCCGCCCGGCTTCTCCGAGTACCGGTTCGAGCAGGCGCAGCAGCGCGCGCCAGCGCTTCAGCGCACGGCGAATGTCGTGCACCTTCGTGGTGGCGTCGCGTTCCGGATCGTCGAGGATCGCCTGCGCTGCGGCGACCGCACCGGCGGCGATTTCACGCAATGCGCCGCCCACCGGCTCTCCCGGGGCGATCGCAGACCTCACATTCATAGAAGACTCACCGTAACGCCGCCTTAGCTGTCATCCTAGCCCGCACGGGCGGGGTCGCGCCAGCCGTCAGGCAGCCTGCACCTCGGCCAATTCGGGGATTTCCGCGGCCGTGCCCTCCTCGATCCAGTGCAGGATTTCCAGCCGCCCATCAGGATGCTCGGCCACTGCCGTGCAGCTCTCCACCCAGTCGCCGCAATTGACGTAGCGGATGCCGAAATCCTCGTGGATCACCGCGTGGTGGATATGGCCGCAGACCACGCCCTGGGCCTCGTGCTTCTTCGCGTCGGCGGCAAGCGCCCGCTCATATTCGCCGATATAGGAAACCGCGTTCTTGACCTTGAGCTTGGCCCATTGCGACAGCGACCAATAGCCGAGCCCCAGATGGCGGCGGATGGTGTTGAACAGCCGGTTCAGCACGATGGCGAATTCATAGGCCTTGTCGCCGAGCAGCGCGAGCCAGCGCGCATGCGTGACAACCAGATCGAACTGGTCGCCATGCGTGACGAGGTAGGTGCGGCCATCGGCGCCCTGATGCATCGCATGTTCGACAACATCGATGCCGCCGAAATGCGTGCCGTAATAGCCGCGCAGGAATTCGTCATGATTGCCGGGTACATACACGATGCGCGTACCCTTGCGCGCCTTGCGCAAGAGCTTCTGGACCACGTCGTTGTGCTGCTGCGGCCAGTACCAGCTCGATTTCAGCGCCCAGCCGTCCACGATGTCGCCGACCAGATAGATGGTGTCGGCGTCGTGCCAGCGCAGGAAGTCGAGAAGCTTGCCGGCCTGACAGCCGCGGGCGCCGAGATGCACGTCGGAGATGAAGAGCGCGCGAAAGTGACGCGGCCGGGTCGGTGTCATCAGCACGAGTCAGCCATTCCAGTGTCGATGCCGCCTCGTCCCACATTGTCATTGCCGTTTGATGACAAGGCGCTACGCGCAGCGGCTGAGACTCGTCATCAGCATGTCATCGCCTGTCGACATTGTGCATCGGATGAGCATCGCGATCCTTGCTTTGACGCTTTTTGCGGCGGCGGCCCTCGGCCTTCATCTCTTGAGCGTGGCAGTCGCCATGCGCCGCTGCCGTCCCACGGCTTCCTTGCCGACGCCGGCGCCGGATTCACCGCCGGTCAGCATCGTGCTGCCGGTCTGTGGCCTTGAAAACTACATTGAGGACACACTGCGCTCGGCCTTCCGGCTCGATTATCCGCGCTATGAATTGATCTTCTGCGCGGCGCGTCCGGACGATGCCGTAGTGCCGCTGGTGCAACGGCTGATGGCCGACCATCGCTGGATCGATGCGCGTCTGCTGATCGGCGACGAACGAATCAGTGACAATCCGAAGCTCAATAACGTGTTCAAGGGCTGGCGTGAGGCCACCCATCCTTTTGTATCGATCTGCGACAGCAATGTGCTGCTGCCGCGCGACTATATCCAGCGGCTGCTGTCGCGATTCGATGCAGAGACCGGCCTCGTCTGCTCGCCGCCGATCGGCTGCCGGCCGGACGGCTTCTTTGCCGAGGTCGAATGTGCCATGCTCAACAATTACCAGGCGCGCTGGCAATATTTCGCCGACGCCATCGGCTTCGGTTTCGCGCAAGGGAAGACACTGTTCTGGCGAAAGTCCGACCTTGAACGCGCCGGCGGGATTCGCGCGCTTGCCGCCGAATCCGCCGAGGACGCCGCCTGCACCAAGATCGTGCGCGGGCTGGGCCTCAAGGTGCGGCTGATGCAACCGCCGGTGCGCCAGCCGCTCGGCTTTCGCAAGGCCCGCGACGTGTGGAAGCGGCAACGCCGCTGGGCGCGGCTGCGTCGCGCGAGCTTTCCGTTCTGGTTCTCGCTGGAAATCTTCTCCGGTGCGCTGCCTCCGCTGGTCACGATGATTGCCGCGGCCCTGCTCGCCGGTGTCTCACCGCTGATGCCCGCGCTTGCGTTCGTCGCAGCCTGGTACGGCGCGGAGTGGCTGCTTTCGGTCAAATCCGGATGGCCTGCCGCACCGCGCCTCGTCGCCGCCTGCATGCTGCGCGACGCGATGCTGCCTGTGCTCTATGTCAATGCCTGGCTCGGCCGCGGATTCGAATGGCGCGGCCATGACATGCGCGCGGTCGAAGGCGCAAGGCTGTCGTAACCGCTTTGCCTTCCGCATTCCTTTCGCATTAAGATCGCTGCTCTTTCCGTCATGCCCGGCCATGTGCCGGGCATCCACGTCTTTGCGACACGAAAGCCGTGGATGGCCGGGACAAGCCCGCCATGACCAGCTTGAAAGGCGTTACCCATGGATTTCGGAATTGCCGGCCGCAAGGCCATCGTCTGCGCATCGAGCCGGGGGCTCGGCTATGGCTGCGCGCTGGCCCTGGCGCAGGAGGGATGCGAGGTTGTGATCAATGGTCGCGATCAGGACCGGCTGGTGGCAGCGGCCGACGAGATCGCGAAGGCAAGCGGTGCTAAAGTCATTCCGGTCGCGGCCGATGTCGCAACCCCCGAGGGCCAGCAGGCGCTGTTCGCGGTCTGCCCGGAGCCCGACATCCTGGTCAACAACAATGCCGGGCCGCCGATGCGCGACTTCCGCGAGCTCACCCGCGCGCAGATCCTCGAAGGCGTCACCGCCAATATGGTGGTCGCCATCGAGCTGATTCAGAAAGCCATCGAGCCGATGACGCGAAAGCAATTCGGCCGCATCGTCAACATCACCTCGGGCACAGTGAAGGCGCCGCTCGCCGGCCTCGACCTGTCGTCCGGGGCGCGGGCCGGCCTCACCGCGTTTCTGGCAGGCGTCGCGCGCCAGGTCGCGGCCTCCAACGTGACCATCAACTTCATTCTGCCCGGCACCTTCGATACCGACCGCCTCGTCGCCAATCTCGAGGGCAACGCCAAGCGACAGGGCATCACCTACGAGCAGGCCCGCACCGCGCGCATGAACGGCGTGCCGGCCAAGCGCTTCGGCACCAGAGAGGAATTCGGGGCGGCCTGCGCGTTCCTGTGCTCGCAACAGGCCGGCTACATCACCGGGCAGAATCTTCTGATCGACGGCGGCGTTTTTCCAGGCGCCTTCTAATCCCGCGCCGGCGATTATCCATGACAGGTGCAGCCATGGTGGCATCCGGCGCCATCCTTGTGATGGTTTGCGCATTCCTTGCTGGGCCAGAGCCGGTCATTCTTGCTCACTGCCGATTTGGTGCTGACAAATGCAGACGCAATCGCTGCATGCACATTTGACCATCGTGACATCGACTTGAGGCAGGTCCGCTCTCCGTGTTCCGCTCTCGGTTGAGTTGAATCACGTTAGCTGAAATGCCTTGCTATCGCAGCTTCTGCGCGCGGATTACTGAACGCGACCCGGGCGCAGATCGTCTGTCGGGACGATCATCATGCCAATCGGCCACAGCGAAATCCCGGCGAGCTTCAGATGCGCCCAGGCGAACGGAATACCGATGATGGTGATGGCAAGGCCGATCGCGGTGATGAGATGGCCGAGCGCCAGCCACCAGCCCGCGAGCACGAACCAGATGATATTGCCGATCGTGCCGAACGCACCGGTGCCGGTGTCCTCGCGGCCGGTGTAAACGTCGCGCGGCACCGCGCGCTGACCGAACGGCAGCAGCGTGTAGAAGCCGATATTGAAGGCGGCGCGCGCCCAGGGCAGCCCGATGATGGTGATCGCCATGATGATCGCGGCGATCCACCAGCCGATCGCCATCCACAGGCCGCCGAACACGATCCAAAGGACGTTCAGAAGGACGGACAGAAGCGACATGGCGGAATCTCCGGGACGCAGCAACAGCGCGCGTGACGCTAACTTGAGCCTGGCCTCGGCATAATCAAGCCGGACAAGGCGAAATGTGCCTCGAAAAATATCCCTCGTATCGCCGCGAGCACGAAACGGAGGTAACCGGACGGCCTTGTCAGCGGAATCTTTACGCAAGACGCCTTAGGATCGGAACCAATGACCATATTCGACATTGCCGTCATCGGCGCGGCTTTGCTGGCCGCCGGCATCGGCTTCCGGTCGGGTCTGCTGCGAAGCCTGGCGACGATTTTCGGCTACCTCCTCGCCGCTCCGGTCGCGGTCATTGCCGGTCCGAAGCTCGCCCCGCTCTTCGCCTCCCAATCGCCGCCGCCGGACGCAACAGCCATCCTGACGATGGCGGCCGTATTCCTGGCCGTTGGCGTGGTCATGGCCGCGCTGTTGCGCCATGCCGTCGGCGCCATGGCGGGCGACGGCGTCAGCCTCCCGGACCGGACCGCCGGCGCTGCGCTCGGAGTCGTGCGCATTCTGCTTCTGGCGATCCTGATGGTGCTGATTTTCGAGCGCATCATCCCGCAAAAGCGGGAGCCGGCATGGCTCGCGCAGTCGCAATTGCGCCCGCTGCTGGCCGCGGCTGGCGAGGAGGGCGTGCGAACGCTGCCTCCGGACGTGACAGCCCAGATCGACCGCATGAAAAAAGAGCGCGGCATCTGACCGGGCATTGCGCTGCAGGCGAGGCAAGAACGGGCCGGCTTGCGCCGGCCCGTTCTGCAATATCGGGTCTTGGACCGCTTAAACGAAGGCGAAGTCGCTGGCGTTCAGGAACGCCACGTCCTTCACCTTCAGCAGCGTGACCGAGTCGGCGCCGGCCTGGATGGTGAGGCTGTTGCCATTATCGACAGTCGCCGCCAGCACCGCGTCGAAATCGGCAAAGATCGAGGCGTCGAACTCGATGACGTCGCCGCCGCCCAGATTGAGACCCTTGAAGTCCTTGATCTGGTCGTTGCCGAAGCCGGGCTTGAACACGAAGGTGTCGTTGCCCTTGCTGCCCTGAAGAACGTCATCGCCCGCACCGCCTTCGAGGATGTCGTCGCCGTCGCCGCCTTTCAGGCTGTCGTTACCGGCCTCGCCCAGCAGCGTATCGTTACCCTTGCCGCCATCGAGCTTGTTATTGCCGTCGTTACCGGTGATGACATTATCGAGATCGTTGCCCTTGCCGCTGAGATTGGCATTGCCCGTCAGCAGCAGATTCTCGACGAACTTTGGCAGCTTGAAGTTGATCGAGGTCTGCACGGTATCGGTTCCCTGCCCGTCGACCTCCACAACCTTGCTGCCCTTGCCGACGATGTAGGTGTCATCGCCGTCGCCGCCGAACATCTTGTGCTTGCCGAGGCTGCCGTCAAGCGTGTCGTTGCCGACATTGCCGACGAGGTCTTCCTTGCCGCTGGACCCAACGATGGGAGTCGAGGAGAACACATCCTCGTCGCGCTGGGTGAGATTCTGGATGCGGGTATCCAGATTCACCGGCGTGTCCGCTTCGTTATAGGCGGTCTGCGGCGTGGCGTGGAACGCTGCCATATATTGTGCGAGTGCATCCTGCTCGCCGAGCGCGTTGGCGGGCTGCACCGCGGTGAAGTCCAGCGCCTCGTCGACCGGCGCCGAAAGCGTGCCGTCATCGAGGATATAGCGGAAGTTCGAGCCGTTCGCCTTCATCGGATAGCCGTCGCCGCCCTGCGCGAGGAACGACAGCGTCACTACCGTGATGAGAGACGGAGCGCCTGCCAACAGTACACCGTCATCATAGAGCTTGGCGATGACGATCCCGTTTTCGTCCATCAGCGCGATGTCGGACACTCGACTGCCCACTGGCGCCGTCGGATCGAACGAGAACTTGACGCCGCCGAGCTGAGGGAAGCGGCCCTGATTGCCATAGGCGGCGACGCCATGCTCCAGGATCGCCTTCAGGCCTTCCGCGGTCGTATCGAACGCCATCAGACGGTTGTTGAAGCGCAGCGAGTTCTCGATATCGAGTTGCGAGACGCCGCCCTCCTCCTTGATGCCGGGATTTTCGGCAGGCGGCAGCTTGTCGATGGCGCCGGTGTCGGGATCGGGCAGCGACAGCGAACCGATCTGGGCGCGGATGCCGCCGCCATTTTTCAATGACACAACAAAGCTCGAAGCTGCCTCTCCGGCCGCCTGCTTGAAAGCATAGCCGTTGGCGTCGGCGCTGAGATTACCGAGATTGGTTTCCTCGTTGCGCACGAAGGCCCGTTCGCCTTCCAGATAGACGTTGGTGTAGCCGAAGACGTTGCCGTCCTTGAAGCTGATCACGCTTTGCACCGCATCGGTGAGCAGCTTGACGTCGCCGCCCTTGGTGCCGTCGGCAAAGGCGGTGGTGTCGAGATCCTCGATATCGACGCCCCAGGCTGCTGCGACATTTTCGTCCGTCGATGCATAGGCGCCGTTTATCGCCTGGTTGGCCGCAATGCTGTCGAGGATGATGTCGCCGTTTTCGTCGAAGTCGACAACCAGACGGCCGAGATAGGTGTATTCGTTGTCGGTGTTGACGATCAGCGTGGTCTTGCCGTCGAGATCGGTGACGGTCAGCGGGTAGTCGCCCTGGAACACATCGTCATGGCCGGGGAACGCGACCGCAACGTCGTCGTCGTCGCCGAGACGGGTATTGGAGCCCGCGGCCAGGATGATGTCGACGCCGCGCAGCTTGGACGCGAGCGCGATCTCGTTGCCGATCTGTTGCAGATGCGCCATCAGAATGATCTTGTTGATCCCCTCGGCGATCAGTTCGTCGATGATCGGCTGCAGCTGCGCCGCCAGCAGATCCATATCGTCGACTTCGCCGTTGGCGCCGGGGCCGGTCGGGAAGCCCTTCACTTCGGTGCCGCTCGGTGACGAGATCGCTTCGATGAGCTGCGTGGTCGCCGCCACAAGGCCAATTTTCTCGCCGCCCTTTTCGATCACGGTCGCGGGCGCAATCCGGCCCTTCAGGGTGCTCGCGTCCGGCACCAGGGTCGCGGTCGGATTGCCGAGGCCGTCGACCGTGTTGGTGAAACGCGGGTTCAGCGCGCTGTCGCCCGAGAAGTCGAGGTTGGCCGACAGGTAGGGGAACATCGCGCCGACCCAGCCGCCGCCCGGCGTAAAGCTCGCCGCGAACGCATTCGAGCCGAGGTCGAATTCGTGGTTACCGATGGTCGAGGCCTCGACGCCGATGATGTTGTGAATGCCGATATCCACCGCAGCGATAGGTATTGTGCCGTTCGGAGCGATGGTCGAACCGGTCGCGGCATTGAGCGCCGCAATGACGCTCGGATCGGTGCCGGCGGCAAGGAAAGGCCCGGGCAGCCAGTTGTCGCCGCCGGACAGGATCAGGGTGTTGGTAAAGGCGCCGTCGAACGCATCGACCAACGCCGCAAGATTGGGCGCGGTGGTGGAAGCCAGGAGCCCCGCCTCGCCGTCGGCGAAATGCAGCAGCTGCAGCGTGTAGCGCTGCGGTTCAACCTGGTAGATCTCGATGGTGCCGCTGATCTCGTTGGTGGTGAGCAGCAGGCCCTTGCCGTTCGGGCTGTCGACCGCCTCGATATACTGGATCGTCTCCGGTCCGAGATGGACGGTGGACGAGGGCAGATACATCGTGAACTCGGAATTCACCGGGTCGGTGACGTCATAGATCATCACCCCGCCCTGCCGCTCCAGCGCGACGAAGGCATAGAACCGCCCGCCGACATTGGCGACGGTGATGCCTTCCGGCTCGCCGGCCTTGTCGTCGGAGCGCGTGTCGAAAGTCGCGGCGGTGCCGGTCTGGTTGTTGTTGAACAGCGCCGGATATTGGTCGGCAATAATCTTCTCGAAATCGCCGCCACTCTCGAAAATCTTGACGACGCTGCCGTCGGCTTCCTGCTTGAAGATGGTGAAGCCGCGGCCGCCGAAGGTGTAGATTTCTTCCAGACCCGGAGTCGACGGATCGGTGTCGCCGTCGATGGTCGAGACGTTGAGACGTCCTGCCCAGTCCTCATGCTTGAGCTGTGCTTCCAGCGCGCCGAACACGTCGTCATTGAGGTCGCGCGACGACAGGCGTGCGATGTCGCTGTCGTCGCTGCGGGCATCGCCCTCGTTGGCGGTGGCGAAATAGGTCACGCCGTTCGCCGTCCAGGTGGCGATCGCGTCGGGCTGAAGAATGCCCTTGATCGGCGCCAGCGTAAGCTGGATCGCGCCCAAGCTGGATCCACCGGAACCCGGGCCGTCGCGATCCGAATAATCGGCTTCGTTGCCGGCGATGCTGTGATCGACATAGCCGAGCGGGATCAGGCGCACCAGAACCGGCGTCGTGCCGGTAATGTCGAACTGCGCGACGGTGTTGGCTTCCTGCAGCGTCACGAATGCCGTGGTGCCGTCCTTGGTGATGGTGATGTATTCCGGCTCAAGGTCCTCGGCGGCACTCTTGCCCGGGGTGATCCGGACGCCCTGTGCACGCAGCGCGTCTTCCTGGCCGTTCAAGGCTTCGAAACCGGTGGTCGCAACCGCGGCATTTTCGACGCCAAGCGACAGATCGATCAGCGACACCGAACCGACCGGATCGATCGGGCCGTCGCGCTCGCCTTCGTTGGCGACCAGAAGCTTCTGGCCGTCGGCGGAGAAAACCAGCATATCGGGCAGCGCGCCCACCTCGACGATACTGAGGAGCGCGCCAGTGGTGGCGTCATAGAAGGCGACGAAGCCGTTATCGCTCTTCACCACATTTTCAACCGCCACAGCGACCAGATTGCCCGACACCGCGACCGAATTGATCCCGCCGAAGAACGGCACCGTGGCATCGACGTCGATATCGCCGAGCAGCACCGGGAGCGCCGGATTGGACAGGTCGACGATCTGGATCAGGCCGTCCGGACCGGTGGTCCCGGCATCGTCGAAATTCGCCATCACGAACAGCTTCTGCTGGATTTTGTCATAAGCCGCGACCTCCGCGGTCGCCGCCCCGAGACCAGTGGCATAGGCGCCGATCGACGTGACATTCAGCGCGTTCGTCCCCGTGGGCGTCGTCAGCGAACCCGCGAGCGTCGAATTGGCATTGTTCTGAATCGTGATCCCGTCGATCTGGATGGACATCCACGTTCCCCGTTGACTTGAAAAAATGGCGCGCCGGCAAGCCCCGCTCACCGCAGCAGCGCGGTTATGGTTGGCGGGCGATGACGAAGCGATGACTTTCCGGTGACGGGTTGGATTCCGTCCAAAGAGCAATGCGGCGCACGCGAAAGACACCCGCGGCGGCGAAACCCGACGTGGCTAACGCACGGCGATACGGGATCAGTGGCTTGAACGTCGGCAGTTGACCGCAATCCGGTCGCGCCTTAGTGTTTCACCATAACGATAATATATTCGCTGTGGCGAAATATGGAGAAGCGCTCTTGTCGACACCCTGCCCCGGCGCGCCGGCTCCGAGCGCGCCCGGTTTTGCCCTGCCCGGCGGGGCCTGCGATTGCCACGTCCATGTGCTCGGACCCTACGCACAATATCCGCTCGCCGAGCAACGCGCTTACACGGTTCCCGAAGCGCCGCTGCCTGCGTTCCGGGCCATGCTGCGCACCATGGGGCTGGAGCGCGCGGTAATCGCGCATGTCTCGGCGCATGGCGAGGACCTGCGGGTCACGCTTGACGCCCTCCGCGCGATGGGACGCGGCGCGCGTGGCACCATCATGCTAACACCATCCATGAGCGACGCCGATCTGAAGCTATTTCACGCCCAGGGGATTCGCGGTATCCGCCTGTCGCATGCCTTCGGCTACGACGTCACTGCCGAGACCTTGCGTCAGACAGCAGCACGAATAGCCGGTCTTGGCTGGCACATCGGGATCTGGCCTGCGGGCCTCGACGAATTGCGGCTGATCGCGCAGACGAGCGAAGGCCTTTCTGTCCCCATCGTGCTCGATCATCTGGCCGCTCACGCCTGGAATCCCGCGCGCGGCATCGACCAGGACGGCTTTGGCGAACTTCTCCGCTTGCTCGCCACCGGACGCGCCTACCTCAAGCTGTCGGCGATGAACCGTGCCTCGCCCGGACCGTTCCCGTGGCCCGAGTTGATTCCCTTCGGCGCAAAGCTCGTCTCCGAAGCGCCGGAGCGGCTGCTCTGGGCCAGCGACTGGCCGCATGTCGGCATGGTCAACGGCAACGTGCCGCAATCGTCCCATCTGCTCGATTGGCTGCCGCTCATCGGCGCCGGTCCCGATACCCGCAAGCGCATCCTCACCGACAATCCAGCCGCACTTTACGGCTTTGCCGACGCTGAAAAACTGGAGGTTTAAGCATGAACCGTCGCGAGACCCTGAAATCCATGCTCGCCGGGATAGCCATCCCGTTTGCCGGACTGTCGTCGCTATCCGCGCAGACCTTCGACAAAGCGAGGCCGGTGCGCTTCCTGGTCGGCTTCCCGGCCGGCGGTTCGGTCGACATGGTTGCGCGTCTGGTCGCCGAACAATTGCGCGCCGATCTCGGCATCGTCCCTGTCGTGGAGAACATTTCCGGCGCCGGCGGACGCATCGCCATCGAACGCGCCAAGGCGAGCGCGCCGGACGGCCACACCATCCTCGTGACCCCGGCAGCGATGATGACGCTCTATCCACTGATCTTCTCCAAGCTCAACTACGATCCGATCAGGGATTTCATCCCGGTCGCGCCGCTCTGCACCCTGGAATTCTCGCTGATCGTCACCGGGGCGGTGCCGCAGGACGTCAAGACGCTTGACGACCTGATCGCCTGGTACAAGGCCAATCCGTCGAAGGCCGCCTATGCCCATGGCAGCGCCGGATCGCCAATGCATTTCATCGGCGCGATGCTGGCCCAGCATGCCGGGCTCGACCTCACCCACGTCCCCTATCGTGGCGCGGCGCCCATGCTGCAGGACGCCCTCAGCGGCCAGGTCGCGGTGGCGGTCACTACCATCACCGACTCGCTGCCTCACATCGAGGGCGGCAAGCTGCGGGCGGTCGCAGTGAGCGGCAAGGCGCGCTCGAAATATCTGCCCAACGTGCCGACCTTCGCCGAGCAGGGCGCGGCTGCGATCGAAGTGGAGGACTGGTTCGGCATGTTCGTGCCGGCCGGCACGCCGATGCCGGTCGTCGAACAGCTCAATGCGGCCATCGGCAAGGCCCTGACCTCGAAAATCGTCAGCGAGCGCATGCAGCAACTCGCCTATATTCCCGCCGGCGGGTCGCAGGGCGAATTCGTCAAGCGGCTCAAGGCCGATCTCGACAAATGGACGCCGGTGGTGAAGGCGACAGGCTTCAAGATCGAGGAATAGCGGCAGGCCGGAGCATTCAGAACCGTCCCGCGCGCCGGGGGAAAGCCACCGGGCGTACCCATTGCTTTCACTTTTCGGGCTAGACTCAAGCGTGAACTGATTCGTTTCACACTTGGGTTCCGCCATGAATGCTGGTCTTTTCGTCTGCACCGGTGTCGTCGCCATGGATGGCTGCGGCGTCGAACTCACCATGGTCGAACGCCGGCTGCATGATGGCCGTTGCGAGCTTTGCGCGCTGGACTGGGACGAGCGGGTGCGCGCCTGGCGCTTCGGCAAGCCCGATCCCGATCTGGATGCGCACTTTGCCGAAGGCCCGCGCAAGCCGGCCGCCCGCCCGGCACCGCGGCGCGCCAAGGCAGCCTAGGTAGTGGACTCATAATGCCTGAGCCAGAGGCGTGACGCCGCCAGTGCGATGGCAGCAAGAAAGTTCCTGGCAAGCTTGTCGTATCGGGTGGCGATGCGCCGGAAG
>NZ_JBKBVB010000123.1:0-12759 GCF_046289595.1 Pseudorhodoplanes sp. | reverse complement strand
CAGGGGAGCTTGCTGGATGCCGCGTCGTGACCGTCGTCCGCTGCGCGCCGTGGACGACGTGGGAGCTCGAACGTCCGCCGGACGGCGGCCGATTCGCTGCTGATGCGTCCTCAGAAGGGCAGCAGGATGTCCATGATCTGCTGTCCGTAGCGCGGCTGCTGCATGTCCGTCAGCTGACCGCGGCCGCCATAGGCGATGCGCGCCTGGGCGATCTTGGTGGAATCGATGGTGTTGTCGCTTTCGATGTCCTCGGGCCGCACAACGCCACCGACCACAAGTTCGCGGACCTCGAAATTGACCCGGACCTCCTGGCGGCCTTCGATGACGAGATTGCCGTTCGGCAGCACCTGCGTGACCACGCCGGCGATGTTGGTATTGATCTCGTCCTTGCGGTCGGTGTTGCCCTTGCCGTCCATTGTGGTTGCGGATTCCGTGGCGATCAGCGTGCTCGGAACTTTCGCTTTGATCGGGCCGGGCAGGGCTGACCGGCCAAGAAAATCCTTCACGGCCGCCTCGTCTCCCGCGGTGCGCCGGCGCTGCGTTTCGTTCTCGACCTTGGCCTTGTCGTCGATCTTGACCTTCACGGTCAGGATGTCGCCGACCTGATGCGCGCGCTGATCCTTGAAGAAGGCGCGCGATCCGTTCCGCCACAGCGAGTTTGGATTGTATGAAGCCGGCTGCGGCATCGGCATCGGCATCTGCACGGGCTTGTAGCCGGGCGCGGTCGTCGGATTTTCGATCGGCGACAGCGGCGGGGCTTCGCCGATGGTCCGCAGGCGGTCGATGGAGGAGCAGCCGCCGAGCACGGCCCCGAGGAGGGACAGGGCCAGAAACCTGGCCGTCAGGGAAACGCGGGACATGATGATGCTATTCCGTCTTGGTTTGTGCGCTGGGCGTTGCTGCCGGCTGATTGGCGGCGGCGAGGTTCGGGGATCTGGACAGGATGCGCGGCGTGAGCGATGTGACCGTGATCTGGCCCGGACCGCTGACGACGCCCTGGATAATTCGTTTCGACTGGATATTCAGAACGTTGACGGTATCGCCGAGCGAGCCGTTTTCTTCCGCTCTGCCGCGCGCGGTGAGCACGATGCCGGGAACCTCATAGACGATCATCGCCGGCTCGTTGCGCTTCACAAGTTGCGGCCGCCCGAGATCGGCTTTGCGGATGACCTGGCCCGGCCGCAGCGGCTGCTGTGCGGCCATGCCGATTGCCGCTTCGAGGTCGCGGACGGTGTCGGCCTGGATCTCGGATTTCGGACGGCGTTCCAGTATCACGTCGGACTCGCGCAGCACGTCGCCGCGCGGGACGGCGCGGGTCAGCACCACGGCGTCCTGGGTTTCGACGGCGTTGCCGGTGACGCGGACCTGCGCCGCGCCGGATCGGAACAGCGCATCGAAGCGGCCGCCGCGCGGCTCGAACGTGATCCGCGACGGCACGATCGCATCGCCATCCGACGGATCGAGATGCAGCGTCAGCGCCGGCTGGTCGAGCGTCACGGTGACGTTGGCGGCGCCGGCCGCGCGCAGCCGTTCGGCCAGGATTTCCGCGATCCTGTCCTTGATCTCGTTGGCGCCGACCATCCGGCTGGCGCGCGTCACCGACACCTCGGAAAGCCCCTGCGCTTCGATGCCAACCTGATGCGGCCGCAATGCTTCGATCACGGCTTGGACATTCACGCTTCCGGTTTCGCCAAGATCGGGGGCGCGGAACACGGCGATGTCGGCCTTGTCGGCGGCCACATCGGCGACGAGATCGCCAATGCGGACGAGATCGCTCGACACCAGCACGGTCGGGCGCAGTGTCTGCGCGCCAGTGGAGGCTGCGGCTATCGTCGCAAACAGCATGGCGGCGGAGAAGCGCTTCATGAGTTGCTTCATCGGTCAAACTCCTATCGCATCATGCCGGAGGTGGATTGCAGCATCTGGTCCGCGGCGGAGACGACCTTGGCATTCATTTCGTAGGCGCGTTGCGCGGCGATCAGGTCGGAGATTTCGCTGACCGCCTCGACATTGGCCTGCTCCAGCGAGTTTTGCAGCATGCTGCCGAAATTCAGTGTGCTCGGCGTCCCAAGCTGCGGCGTGCCGGAGGAGGGCGTCTCGAGGAAGAGGTTGTCGCCGATGCCCTGCAGACCCGACTTGTTCATGAACACCGCAAGCTGAATCTGCCCGATCTGGGTGGGCGTCGTGGTTCCGGCCGGTGTGACGAACACCTGTCCCTGCGCGTTGATGGTCAGGCCGGTGGAATTCGCCGGCACCGTGATCGCCGGCTGAACCAGACTGCCCTGCGCGGTGACCAGGCGGCCGGTGGCGTCGATCGCGAACGAGCCGTCGCGGGTATAGGCGGTGCGGCCGTCGGGCATGGTGATCGGAAAGAAGCCTTCGCCGCGGATCGCGACATCGGTTTCCTTGCCGGTGGTGATGATCGCGCCTTGTGTCATCAGGCGGGGCGTGCCGACCGTCTTGACGCCGGACCCGAGTTCGACGCCGGCCGGCAGGATGTTGCCCTGTTCCGAGGTCTGGGTGCCGACCCGCCGGACCTGTTCGTAGAGCAGGTCCTGAAACTCCGCACGCTGGCGCTTGTAGCCGGTCGTGCGCATGTTCGCGATGTTGTTGGAGATGACCTGGACGTTGAGTTCCTGGGCCATCATCCCGGTCGCTGCGGTGTGGAGCGCGCGCATGATCCTTCCTCGCGGTTACGCCGGAACTTCGGCGAGACGCTCGATCGCGGTGCGTCTCGTGTCGCCATGCTGCTGGATGAGCGAGGCGATCTGCGTGTAGTGGCGGGTGATTTCGATCATCCGGGTCATCTCGACCACGGCCTTGACGTTGGACTGTTCGATCGAGCCCTGAATGACATGCGGATATTGCTCCGGCGTGGGCTGCATGTCGTCCGGCGCCTTGAAGGTCGAGTAGCCGTCCTTCTCCAGGCGCTGAGGATTGTCGAAGGCGACGAGCCTGAGCCGGCCGCGCACGCCGTCCGGCACGGCGATGGTGCCGTCGCGGCTGATATTGATGTCGCGGTCTTCGGCCTGGAACTGGATCGGCCCGCTTTCCCCGAGCACGGGATAGCCTTCGGTGGTGACGAGCTGGCCGGTGGCGTTGATCTGGAACGATCCGTTGCGGGTGAAGCGTTCGCCGCGCGGCGTCTGGACGACCAGGAAGGATTTGCCGTCGATCGCGACATCGAGCGGATTGCCGGTCGGCCGGACCGGGCCCTGGCTGAGGTCGTGCCAGGTCGAGCGATCATGCACGTAGGACAGCTTACGGTCGTTGCCCGCGAAATCGCCGTGGCTCGCGCGCGGCATCAGGAATTCTTCGAAAACCGCGGTCCCGCCCTTGAAGCCGGTGGTGTTGATGTTGGCGATGTTGTTCGAGACGACGTCAAGCTCGCGCCGCAGCGCCATCTGCCGCGACAGCTTGACCAGAAGGGCATTCTCCATCCCGATCTCCCCCGTGAGAGTCTTCAGCCCGCACCCTCCCAAGGCGCTGGCTGAAGCGATCTGCCGCAGCCTCTCCCAAAGCCGCAGACAGCATCCGCTTTGCAGCGAACGTGCCAGGTAATAAAAGTCATATTGATCAATGGCTTGACCGAAAAACCGGAGGGCAGATGCGGCGCCGGCACGGCAAATCCGGCCGCCGCGACCCGGCAAAAAATACCGGGTCAAAGCGCTGCGGAAAGTTTTCGTTAACCATCGTGGCCGTAACGTCGGAACACAGGTTGCGACGGCTTCTGGCAAGCCCGCGCCACAGGGGGCCGATGTCATGGCGGACAAGAAGCGAGCCGAAGCAGAGACTGAGGAAACCGACGGCGCCGCAAAGCCGGCGCCGAAGTCAAAGCGCAAGCTGATCATCATCGCGGCGGCCGCGCTGCTGGTGCTTGGCGGAGGCGGCGGGGCCGCCTTCTTCATGTTCAAGCCCAAGCCCAAGCCCGAGGCGGTGGCGGCGCCCGTCGCCAAGCCCCCGGCCTTCCTCGATCTGCCCGACACGCTGGTCAATCTTGCCAATGCCGGCGGCGACCGGCCGCAATATCTGAAGGTGAAGATCGTGCTCGAACTGCCCGACTCCACGATGATCCAGCAGGTTCAGCCGGTGATGCCGCGGGTCATGGATTCGTTTCAGACCTACTTGCGTGAATTGCGCCCGACCGACCTCGACGGCTCTGCCGGGCTTTACCGCTTGAAGGAAGAGCTGACACGGCGCGTCAATTACGCGATCGCGCCGAACCGCGTGAATGCGGTGCTGTTCAAGGAAATCGTGGTCCAGTGACCATGCAGCTCGATCAGGACGCCGAAATCACCACGGTGCCCGCCGACGGCGCGCCCGCAGCGCCCACCATCAGCGACCAATGGGCCGCGATGGTCGACGAGAACAAGCTCGCCCAGAAGGGCTCGTCCGAACGCGTCCTCAATCAGGAAGAAATCGACAGTCTGCTCGGCTTCAGCCTGGCCGACGTCAATCTGAACGACAATTCCGGCATTCGCGCCATCATCGACTCGGCGATGGTGTCCTACGAGCGTTTGCCGATGCTCGAAATCGTCTTCGACCGCCTGGTGCGGCTGTTGACGACATCGTTGCGCAATTTCACCTCGGACAATGTGGAAGTCTCGCTCGACCGCATCACATCGGTCCGCTTCGGCGATTACATCAACTCGATTCCGCTGCCGACGATCCTCGTCGTGTTCAAGGCGGAGGAGTGGGACAATTTCGGGCTGATTTCGGTCAATTCCAGCCTGATCTACTCGATGATCGACGTCCTGCTCGGCGGCCGGCGCGGTTCCGGCGCGATGCGGGTGGAGGGGCGGCCCTACACCACGATCGAGACCAGTCTCGTCAAGCGCATGGTCGAGGTCATTCTCAACGACGCGGAACTCGCCTTCAAGCCGCTGTCGCCGGTTCAGTTCAATGTCGACCGGATCGAGAGCAATCCGCGCTTTGCGACGATCACGCGTCCCGCCAATGCGGCCATCCTGGTGCGGCTTCGCATCGATATGGAGGACCGCGGCGGCTATGCCGAGTTGCTGCTGCCTTATGCCACCATCGAACCGATCCGCGGCGTGCTGCTGCAGATGTTCATGGGCGAGAAATTCGGCCGCGACCCGATCTGGGAAGAACATCTTGCGACGGAAATCTGGCAGGCGGAAGTCAGCGTCGATGCGGTGCTGTTCGAGGCGCGGCTGCCGCTGCGCCAGATGATGTCGCTTCAGGTCGGCGATACCCTTCCGCTGGAGATCCGCCCCGACACGACGATCGCGCTGCGATGCGGCGACGTGTCGTTGACCGAAGGCCGGATGGGAAGGGTGGGGGATCGCGTTTCGGTGCGGGTGGTGAAGCCGCTGCACAAGCCGAAGATGACCTACGCCATGTTCGAAAATGCCGACGATGCCAAGAACCGGGGGGATACTCCGTGAGCTACGGATTCGGACTGACGATCGAAGCGCTGGTGGCGATCCTGCTATTGCTGACGATCCTCTATTGTGCGCGGCTGAACAAGCAGATCGAAAAGCTCAAGGCCGACGAAAAGCTGATGAAGGCCAGCGTCGCCGAGCTGGTGATGGCGACGGAGCGCGCCGAGCGGGCGATCGCCGGACTGAAGCTGACCGCCACCGAGGCCGATAGCACGCTGGGCGCACGGCTGCGCGAGGCAGAAGCCTATTGCAAGGCAATGGCCTCGAGCCTGAGCGCCGGGGAGGATGTGCTGACGCGGCTGCGCAAGATCGCCAATGCCGGACGGATTCTCGGGAGCGAGGCGGCGCAGCCCGAGCCTGTGGCCCCGGCGCCGGACGCGACCGGCAGGTCGCCTGACGTCAAATCGGTTGCCGCGGCAGCGCAGGCCTTCGCCGAACGGGCGCGCGTGCGCGCCCATGGCCGCGCCGCATGAGCCTGTTGTTTCACCGACTGCGCCTGGTCCCGATCGTGCTGATCGCGGCCACAGGACTGCTTTTGCTCAAGGTCGCAGGGATCATTTTCGAGGGCGGCTATACCCTGGGCGCCGGTCACCAGGCCAAGACCGACCGCGCCTTGCGCGAGGCGACCGTCATCACGAGGCCGGCGCAGACTGTTCAGCCGCCGCCGCCCGCGCGCAAACCGTCCTGGGCGCAGGAAATGTTTGGCTATCCGGATGTCACCGGATCGGTCGGCGCCCCGCCGCAACAGAATGGGGCCAAACCGGCGGAAACCAAACCTGCGGAAACCAAACCTGCGGAGACCAAGCCGGTCGATCCGAAATATGCAAAAGCACCGCCGCCTGCCGCCCCCGCAGGTCAGGTGGTGCAGCTCGAAACCACGCCGATCTCGCCCTCCGAGCGGGCGCTTCTGGAACGGCTGGCGGAGCGGCGCGCCGAGCTTGAGAAGCGCCAGAGCGAACTCGACATGCGCGACACGCTGCTCAAGGCCGCGGAAAAGCGGCTGGAAGAGCGGCTGAACGAGTTGAAGGAGGCCGAAGCCCGCGTCGTCGCCGCCACCCAGCAAAAGGAAGAGGCCGAACTGTCGCGGCTGAAAAATCTCGTCACCATGTACGAGACGATGAAGCCCAAGGACGCCGCCAAGATCTTCGAGCGGTTCGACCTCGCGCTTGCGACCGAGGTCGCCAAGCTGATCCAGCCGCGCCGCATGTCCGACATTCTTTCGCAAATGACGCCGGATGCTGCGCAGAAGCTGACGGCCGCACTCGCCAGCCGGGCCCAGAGCGAGGCAAAGCCGCAGCAATCGCCGCGCGAACTGCCGAAGATCGAAGGCCGTCCGAGCGGTTCTTAAGGTCTCGGTTAACGCTGATTTAATGCCCGCGCAGCTACGGTCAGCATCTGTTCAGGCCGACCACCGGCGCAGGCGTAGATGACCGTTCACGATGCGATCTGCCGATTGATGCGGATCGGGCAATTGTGCCTGATCGCCGCGGCCTGCTATGCGGTCTTTGCCGGACCGGCCGAGGCGCAATCGCAACCGGTTCGCGGCGAAGTGCATGTCGAAACCTCGCAGGGCTTTGCGCGCATTCTGCTGCATTTGTCGGAGCAGGTGGAGACCGACGTCAAGCTCGCCGGGGCCATTGTTGTGGTTCACTTCAGCCGGCCGGTCGACATCAATATCGAGAAGCTGTCGCACGACTTGAACGGCGTCGTCGGTGCTGCGCGCCGGGATCCGGACGGACGGGGATTGCGGATCGCGCTCAGCCGCAGAATGTCCATGAATGCGATGCCGGCCGGCGAGCGAATCTATATCGATCTGCTGCCGGATACCTGGCGTGGTCTTGCGCCGGGCTTGCCGAAAGAGGTGATCGAGGAACTGTCGCGCCGGGCGCGCGAGGCCGAACGTCGTATCCGCACCCAGCGTCAGGAGGGCATCCGTTCGGAGCGGCCGGCGCGGGTGCGCGTTGCGACCCAACCGACTTTCACCCGCTACGTTTTCGAGATGCCGGACGTTATCCCGGTAACCGCGGCGCGCGGCAAAGACGATCTGACGCTTTCATTCAATGCCCGCCTGAAATTCGACTTCGGCGACCTGAAGACGACGTTGCCTGCCACCGTGAAGGCGGTCGAGAGCTTCGAGCAGAACGATACGGTGGCGGTCCGGTTCGCGCTGAATGGGCAGGCCGATGTCCGCACTTTCCGCGAGGACCGCAATTTCGTTGTCGATATTGGCAGCGCCGATACACCGGAGCCGGTGGCGCCGGTGCGTTCCGGGTTCGACGATGCGGCACGCCTTCGGCAGGAGCTGAGCGCCAGGCCTCCGGCCGACGTTGCCGCCCCGCAATCCATTCCAGCCGGACCGGCGGGCGCGCCGTCCGCGCCGCAAGGCGCAGCGTCCGCCGTACCGGCCACACCCCCGCGCGCGCAAACGCCGCCATCCGTGCCGCCTCAAGCAGCAGCTGCCGCCGCTGCCGCAGCAGTTCCGGCGGCAGCCGCGAATGCCGCGCCCGCGCCGTCGCTGCAATCCGCGCCGCCAGACGCCGCAAAGCAAGTCCAGCCACACGCCATGGCGGAAGTCGCCCCCGCACTGGACGCTCTCCCGCGCGATCAAGGCCGTCCGGTCAATGCGGACATCCGCCGGCAGGCCGATGGCGTGCGCCTGACGTTCCCGTTCGCGGCGCCGACGCCTGCGGCGATCTTCCGCCGTGCGGGGACGCTGTGGATGGTATTTGATACCCGCGGCGCGATTTCGCTGCCGGATATCGCTGCAGAATCCGGCGGCATGATCCGCCACGCGCTCGGCACGACGCTGCGCGACAGTTATGTCTTGCGGCTGATGCTGGATCGGCCGCGGCTGGTGAGTGCGTCCGCAGACGCAGGAACATGGACCGTCACCATCGGCGATCACGTGGTCACGCCGAGCACACCGCTTGCGGTCGATCGCAGCATGGCTCATGCCGCGCGCGCCAGTGTCGCGATCCCGCTCGAGCAGGCGCGCGAACTGCATCGCATCGCCGATCCCGACATGGGCGACAATCTTCTGGTGGTGACGGCGCCGGGACCTGCGCGCGGCTTCGTCAGGCCGCAGGATTTCGTCGAGTTCCGCGCCTTGGCATCGGTTCATGGCGTTGCGGTTCAGCCCTTTGCCGACGATGTGCAGGTCGAAGTCTCGCCGAACAACGTGATCGTGGCGCGGCCCGCCGGTCTTACGCTGTCGGGACCAGGCGCCGCAGCGCGCTCGGCGTCGAACATGCGTCCGGCGGTGCTCGATCCGCAGGCCTGGGGCTACGATCGCCAGGCCAAGGTGAATGAGCGCCAGAACGCCCTGATCGGATCGGCCGCGGACGCCGGCGAAGGCAAGCGCAGCGTGCCCCGCCTCGAGCTCGCGCGCTTCTATCTCGCGCAGGAGATGTATGCCGAGGCCAAGGGCGTGCTCGACGTGACCATGGCGGACGAACGTCCGTCCGCCGATGACCCGTCTGTCCTGCTGCTTCGCGCCATCGCCACGCTGATGCTGGACCGTCCGGAGGACGCGCTGAAGGAGCTTGGTCATCCATTGCTCGGCGACCAGCTCGACGCGCCGCTGTGGCGTGCATTCGCGCAGGCGCGCCTTGGCCGTTGGGACGAGGCGCGGCGCGGCTTCAAGGGCGCCGAAGGGGCCATCGCATCCCTGCCGGTCGAGTTACAGCGCATTGCGTTGAAAGAAGCGTTGCGCGTCGCGATCGAGGTGCGTGACTACGAGACCGCACAGAACCTGCTCAGCGAATTCCAGACCATCGGAACGCCGGCAGCGATGGAGCCGGCCGTGTCTGTCCTTAAGGGCCGTCTCGCGCAGGGTCTCGGCAAAGTACCGGAGGCACTTCGCCATTATCGCCTCGCGGCGGAATCCGAGGACCGGCCCTCGGCCGCGCAGGGCCAGTTGCGCAGCCTCTTGTTGCGTGCGGAAACCGGCGAGCTGAAACGTCCCGAACTGATTTCCGAACTCGAGACGCTGACAACGGTATGGCGCGGCGACGACACCGAAATCGAGGCGTTGCACACGCTTGCGAGGCTCTACACCGAGGACCGGAGATTCCGCGAAGCATTTTACGTCATGCGGTCCGCGCTCAAGGCGCAACCCGAATCGCCCTTCAGCCGCCGCATCTACGACGAAGCCGCCATTACCTTCGACTCGCTGTTCCTCGCGGGGACGGGCGACACGATGCCGGCGATCGAAGCGCTCAGCCTGTTCTACGACTTCCGCGAACTCACGCCGATCGGGCGTCGGGGCGATGAGATGATCCGGCGGCTTGCGGACCGTCTGGTATCGGTCGATCTGCTGCCGCAAGCTGCCGAATTGCTGCAGCACCAGATCGACAACCGCCTGCAGGGTGCGGCGCGCGCGCAGGTCGCTACGCGGCTTGCGACCGTCTATCTGATGGACAGCAAGCCCCAGCGCGCGCTCTCCGTGCTGCGCGCGACGCGATCGGCCGACCTCAACACGGATCTGCGGCAGCTGCGGCTGCTGCTAGAGGCGCGCGCATTGTCCGATGCGGGGCGCCACGACCTCGCACTCGACATCGCGGCCGAGATCGATGGCAGGGAGGCGCTGCGCCTGCGTGCGGACATCCTGTGGAATGCCAGGCGGTTCGGCCAATCCGCCGAACAGATCGAGCGGCTGCATGGCGAGCGCTGGCGGTCTTTCGAACCTTTATCGGATGCCGAGCGTGCCGATATTCTTCGTGCTGCGATCGGATATGCGCTCGCCGAGGACCAGATCGGCCTTGGCCGGCTGCGCGAACGCTATGAGGCGAAGATGGTCGAAAGCGCCGACAAGCGCGCCTTCGAGGTCGCCACCGCCCCGCATTCGGCCAACGGCGTGGAGTTCCGGGAGCTTGCGAAGACCGTCACGGCGTTTACCTCGCTCGCCGCATTTCTGCGGGAAATCCGGGAACGCTATCCGGAGATCGGCCCGATCACCCCGGGCGAAAGTCCGCCACCCGCTCAGAACCACACGCGCGCCCCGCCCGGCCGGATGTCGACAGGATCGATCGGCCGGCGGCTCTAGTCGCGCTAACGCGCGGCGACCTGCATTGACACTATTCGATTTACAATTCGCATGGCCGTCGGACGTCGCAGAAGCTTCTCTCGTGCATCTTCTAAGAATTAGACCAGTTTGATTTCGTGGTACGCGCGCCATGCTTTCACACAAATGACGTGAAGCGCGCTGCGCTGCGATCAATTGCGCTTTACTCAGCGCCCGATCATTTGCTGCATGTCGTTCCATCTGGGGCAATGAAGGCACGAGCGCATTTGCTCGCGAGCCTGTTCGTGCGCAGGATAATGGGGCGTCAATGCAATCAAACGACATCGCCGTAAAGGCAGTCTTGAGCCGTACATGTGTCCTTTCACTGGTCATGTCCGGGTGTCTCGCGGTGCTGCCCGCTGCGGCGCAGACATCGCTGCCGCAAATCGATGTGCAACGCGCGCCGCGCAGCAGCGGCGCCACGGTGAGCCAGCCGGCCGGTGAATCTGCGCCGGCGTCCGAATCTGCGCCGGTCCAGGAGAACGCCTTCAGCGCGGTGCAAGGCTATCTCGCAAATCGCAGTGCGACCGGAACCAAGACCGACACGCCGATTGGCGAAATTCCGCAGTCGATCACCGTCGTCACGGCGGACGAGATCCGGGACCAGGGCGCCAAGACCGTTCAGGAATCGCTGCGTTACGTGCCAGGTGCCTTTGCCGATGCCTACGGACCGGACAGCCGTGGCGATTATCCGCGGGTCCGCGGCTCGGATCCGAACATCTATCTGGACGGAACCCAGGCCATCAACGCCTGGCTGTTCAACGAATGGCGGCCGGATCCCTACACGCTGTCGCGCGTCGAGGTTCTGCGCGGTCCGGCTTCCGTGCTGTATGGCGCAACCTCCACCGCCGGCATCATCAATATGGTTTCCAAGCTGCCGCAGGCGCAGAGCCACAACGAAATCGAATTGCAATATGGCAGCTTCGACCGAAAGCAGGTGCAATTCGATTCGACCGGCAAGCTGACAGCGGACGGGCAGTGGCTGTACCGGGTGATCGGCGTGTTTCGGGACGCCAACTACCAGACCGATTTGGTGAAGGACGACCGCATCCTGATTCAGCCGGCGATCACCTGGAAGCCGACCAACGCCACCACCTGGACGCTGTTGGGATTCTATCAGAAGGATACGACGGGCTCGTCGACGGCGTTCCTGCCGCATTACGGCACGATCTATCCGGGACCGACGGGCGGATTCATTCCCGTCAACCGGTTCGCAAGCGAGCCGGGCTTCGACAAATACCAGACCACAACGGGTTCTGTCTCGAGTCTATTCGAGCATGTGTTCAGCGAGAATTTCAAGATTCGCCAGAACTCGCGATACATGCACACGAACGGCAAGTATTTCACCATGTATCCGGATAACTGGTCGTATCTGGCGCCCTGGGGCGCGGGCAATGGCACCGTCCCGCGTTCGATCTGGGCGGCGGCGCCGATCCGGGACAGCGTCACATCCGATACCAATGCCGAATTCAAGTTCGACACCGGAGTGTTGCAACACAAGGTTCTGGCCGGATTCGACTATCGCTACGTTGCGGAGAACGGAGCCAGCAATTTCGGCTACGACGCAAGACCTTTCAATCTCTTCAACCCGGTCTATTTCGGACCGCCTTCGATGCCGCTGTTTCCGTATGACGACACCCAGCAGATTCAGGCCGGCGTCTACGTGCAGGATCAGATTCGTCTCGGTCAGTTGATCGTGGTGGTGGGCAGCCGCCATGACAAGCTCACCGGCAAGCAGGAGAACAACCCCAGTCAGACCGATACGGCGACAACGAGTCGCGTCGGCGTGATGTACGAGTTGCCGGGTGGCTTGACGCCCTATGTGTCGTGGGCGCAATCCTTCAATCCGATTTTTGGCGCGAACATTTGCGAGGGCGGCGGTTTCTGCAAGCCCAAGCGCGGCGAGTTGCAGGAAGTCGGCTTCAAATACAGTCCGTACAAGGGACTCGCGATCAACGGCGCGCTATACGACATCGTTGAGAAAAATCGCGAGGCCTATGGCACTGGCGTGCTGGCCAGGCAGATCGGCGAAGTCAGCATCAAGGGCGGCGAAATCGAGGTTGTCGGCACCATTGCCCCCGGTCTCGATATCATGGGCGGCTATTCATATACCGATGCCGTCACCACCGCGGGCGACAATGTCGGCAGCAAGCTCGATTCGGTGCCGCTGCATATGGCGTCGCTTTGGCTCAAGCAGAAATTCTCGATGTTCGGGATCGACGGCTTTTCGATCGGCGGCGGTGCCCGCTACATCGGAAAATCCTGGTCGACCGGCTTTTCCCCCTACACGCT
>NZ_JBKBVB010000122.1:0-12817 GCF_046289595.1 Pseudorhodoplanes sp. | reverse complement strand
CAAGGGCGGGTTCTGGATGAGCGGCACCGTGCGAAGGGCTGGCGATGGCGCGCCGTTGGCCGGCCAGCGCATTCAGATCTGGGCCCACACGGTCGAAGGGCAGGAGCATGAGCCGCAGAGCCATGGTGCCACGCTCACCGACAAGGACGGAAAATTCCGCCTCGAAATGCCGCAGATTGTTCCCATCTTCGGTCAGCCACACGGCCATCTCGCGTATGACAGCGGAGAATTCAAGACCGTGTTCCTCCGGCCCCTGATGAAAAGCGCGAAGGACAAGAGCCTGGAAGCGCATTTCGTTCTTGCGCCGGTCTGAGAAACCGGGGCTACGCCGATGAGGCTGGCCCGGGTGGCCGTCATATGGGCCGCCGTTGCGGCCGCAGTCACGGTTCCGATTGTACTGGCGGCGACCAGCAATCTGCTTTCCTATCGCGGCGCGGTCTACAATCTCGCCTCCTTTGCCGGGATCGCTGCGCTCTCACTTGTGCTGCTGCAGCCCCTGCTGATCGGCGGCTATCTGCCTGGCTTCGCCGGTCCCGCCGGACGGCGCGCGCATCTGTGGATCGGGGGCGCGCTGGTGGCGGCAATCGTGATTCATGTCGGGGGTCTCTGGATCGCCTCTCCGCCGGACATGATCGATGCGCTGTTGTTCATGTCGCCGACCCTGTTCTCTCCGTTCGGGGTGATCGCCATGTGGGCGATCTTCGCCACGGCGCTGCTGGCAGCGTTTCGCCCGCGCCTGCGTCTGACGCCACGACCCTGGCGCATCACGCACTTGTCGTTGGCGGTGGTCATCGTCATCGGCAGTGTGGTCCATGGTCTGCTCATCGAGGGGACGATGGAGACGATGTCGAAACTGGCGCTGTGCGTGCTGGTCGTCGCTGCGGCCGCGAAGGTCATGGGCGACCGGGTGTGGCGAAAGCGGGTGCTGTCGCGTGGCGAAAGCACCTCGAATCCGTTTTAGCCTGGGCCGTCGCCCAAACTCCGCTCATGCCCGCCCGGGACCAGCGCGTCGCGCCGCCGGAACGTAACCTCCGGCGGGAATCCAGTTATCCGAAAGTTTGGGTTCCCGCTTTGCGCGGTGGCTGCGGTTGCGCCTCAGAGCGCGGCGAGCGCTGCGTTCAACGTCGCGCTCGGTCGCATCGCCGCCGAGGTTTTCTCAGGGTCGGGCAAATAATAACCGCCGGTGTCGACAGGTTTGCCCTGCGCCGCAATCAGTTCGGCATTGATCTTGGCTTCGTTTTTCTCGAGCGTCTCGGCCAGCGGCTTGAAGCGGGCCTGCAGCTCCTTGTCCTTGGTCTGCGCAGCCAGCGCCTGCGCCCAATAGAGAGCGAGGTAAAAGTGCGTGCCGCGATTGTCGAGTTCGCCGACCTTGCGCGCCGGGGAGCGATTGTTGTCGAGAATCTTGCCGATTGCGGTGTCGAGCGCATCGGCCAGAACCTGGGCCTTTTCGTTCTTGTAGGTCTGCGCCAGATGTTCGAGCGAGGCGCCGAGCGCGAGAAACTCGCCGAGCGAATCCCAGCGCAGATAGCCTTCCTCCTGGAATTGCTGCACATGCTTGGGCGCAGATCCGCCGGCACCGGTTTCGAACAGGCCGCCGCCTTCCATGAGCGGGACGATCGACAGCATCTTCGCCGAGGTGCCGAGCTCCATGATCGGGAACAGATCGGTCAGATAGTCGCGCAGCACGTTGCCGGTGACCGAGATCGTGTCCTGCCCCTTGCGGATGCGCTCAAGCGAAAACTTCATCGCCTCGACCGGCGCCATGATGCGGATGTCGAGCCCCGATGTGTCGTGGTCCTTCAGATACTTTTCGACCTTGGCAATAACCTGCGCATCATGAGCGCGGTTCTTGTCGAGCCAGAACACCGCAGGCGTACCGGTTATGCGCGCGCGGCGCACCGCGAGCTTGACCCAGTCCTGGACCGGCGCGTCGCGGAGCTGGCACATGCGGAAAATGTCGCCTTGCTCGACCGGGCGCTCCAGCAGCACCTTGCCGTCCTCGGCAACGACGCGCACCGTCCCTGCCGACGGCACTTCGAAGGTCTTGTCGTGGGAGCCGTATTCCTCGGCCTTTTGCGCCATCAGCCCGACATTGGGGACCGAACCCATCGTCTTGGGATCAAACGCGCCGTTCGCCTTGCAGTCGTCGATCACAGCCTGGTACAGCCGCGCATAGGAGCGATCCGGGATCGCGGCCATCACGTCGTGCAGTTTGCCGTCGGCGCCCCACATCTTGCCGGAATCGCGGATCATCGCGGGCATCGACGCGTCCACGATGACATCGCTCGGCACATGCAGATTGGTGATGCCCTTGTCAGAATTGACCATGGCGAGACCCGGCCGTTTCGCATATTCGGCCGCGATGTCGTCCATGATCGCCTTTTTTTCGGCCTCCGGCAGCGACTCGATCTTTGCCAGCAGGTCGCCGAAGCCGTTGTTGAGGTTGACGCCGAGCTTCTTCAGCGTCTCGCCGTGTTTCTCGATCACATCGGAGAAATAGGCCTGGACCGCATGGCCGAAGATGATCGGATCGGCGATCTTCATCATCGTCGCCTTGACGTGGAGCGAGAACAGCACGCCTTCTTTCTTGGCGGCTTCGATCTGGTCGTCGAAAAATTTGCGCAGCGCCTTGGCGCTCATGACCGCCGCGTCGATGATTTCCCCGGCCTGGATCGGGGTCTTGGCTTTCAGGACCGTGACCTTGCCATCCTTGCCGACCAGTTCGATGCGCGCATTGGTCGCCGACTCGACCGTGGTGGAGACTTCGGAGCCGTAATAGTCGCCGTCCGACATATGCGCGACATGCGATTTGGAATCCCTGCTCCAGGCGCCCATTTTGTGCGGATTTTTGCGGGCATATTGCTTGACGGCACCGGCTGCCCTGCGGTCGGAATTGCCTTCGCGCAGCACCGGGTTGACCACGCTGCCGAACACCTTGGCGTAGCGCGCTTTGATCTCCTTCTCGGCGTCGGTCGCCGGATTGTCCGGATAATCCGGAATGTCGTAGCCCTTGTCCTGCAGCTCCTTGATCGCGGCCTTGAGCTGCGGGATCGAGGCGGAAATGTTGGGCAGCTTGATGATGTTGGCTTCAGGGCGCGTCGCAAGCTCGCCGAGTTCGGTGAGCTCGTCGCCGATCCGTTGCGCGGGGGTGAGCTTCTCGGGAAAATTGGCGATGATGCGGCCGGCCAGCGAAATGTCCTTCAGCGTCACGGAAACGCCCGCGGCGCCGACAAAGGCCTGGACGATCGGCAGCAGGGAAAACGTGGCCAGCGCCGGGGCTTCATCGACCTTCGTCCATACAATTTCGCGCTCTGACATGCTTGCACCTTTAGGTCGCCGTGCTGATAGGGGGCCGACCGGAAACTGTACATCGCCGGGTGCGACGGAATTTCCTCGCACCCTCACGATGGTATGTTTGCGGCGCGGAGACCGCCAACCGGGAATTCGACTGACGGGGGTTCGGCGCGCGCCCTATAGCATCCGCAAACCGCCCGTAAAAGACTTGTTGGGCCGGGTGAGCGGGCTGAGTCCGGTCATCCCCAGCGATCCGGCGCGTCACATCTTGCCGTGCTGCAGCTTGGTCAGGTAGCGGCCGGCGAATGTCTCGGTCCCGACATGCAGGACGGTCTCGGTAACGACGGCCCAGATTTCGCCGCCGCAGCCCTGCACCCAGCGGCGGCAGAAGGCGATGTCCTCGCCACAATAATGTCCGTGCTCATCCGGCATGGGCTCGAAACATTGCAATACGCCTTCAGTGAGGCCGAATTTGCCGTAAGTGTGTTCGATCCGCGTGCACCACAGCTCCGGATAGCGCTCCCGAATGCGGCAAAAAACCTCGCGCTTGACCAGCAGGATGCCGGCGCCGATCTCGCGGATCCGGATACAGGGACCGTCGGTCACCAAATTGCTGGCCGGATGCGTCTCACCGTCTCGAGACGTCCCGTCGACGAGATCGATCGAGCCGGCACTCTCATAGTCGATCGCCACCAGCCGGGCGATAGCGGGATCCGTGATCTCCTCGCGCAGCGCGGAGAATGCTGCAAGGTCGAGCCCACGGTGCGGGCACATCGCGCCGACGACGGGTTTGTCGGCCTCGATCATCCGCTCAATCAGCGAGGGGGCAAAGCCCATGTCGGCATCGACGAACAACAGATGCGTATAGCTCGCGTCCTGCATCACGAGATTTGCAAAAACATTGCGCATGAAGGGCAGGATCGAGAGCGATAGAAACTTGTGCTCGAACCGGACATGCGGATGTCTTTGCGCGAAGTGATCGAGCAGTCGGATCAGCGTTTCGCAATAGACCGTGGTCGCCTGGCCGCCATAGGCCGGAGTTGCGATCAATATCTTCATGAGCGGCTAATGTCCCAAAACCGGACTGTGCGTCAATCGCCGGTGAGGCCGGTGTGCCGCTCCCATGATGACCGGTCACAAAACCGGTAGCCACTTTTGCCGGTCACGCGATAGAAGGGCGCGCGGAGAACAAAAATGCCCGGCGCCGGAACGGACAAGACCAGGAACTGGGTGGCGGAGCCTGCGCCTGTCGTGATCCTTGTCGAGCCGCAGCTGGGCGAGAACATTGGCGCTGCGGCGCGCGCCATGGCCAATTTCGGATTGTCGGAGCTGCGGCTGGTCAAACCGAAATGCGGCTGGCCAAGCCGCGAGGCCGCCATCATGGCGTCGGGGGCGGACCGGGTCCTGGAGGGAGCCAGGCTGTACGATACGCTCGCGGGTGCCATCGCCGATTGCAATTTCGTCATCGCCACCACTGCGCGCTCCCACGATCAGGCGAAGCCCGTGATCGGGGCAGATGAGGCCGCGCACCAGGCCGCGCCGCGGGTTGCGTCGGGCGAGACGGTCGCACTGGTATTCGGCCGCGAGCGTAACGGGCTTGAGAACGACGAGGTCGGCCTGGCCGATGCGATCCTCACGCTGCCGGTCAATCCGGCCTTCGCCTCGCTCAATCTGGCGCAGGCGGTGGTGATCGCGGGCTATGAGTGGTTCAAGCTGAAAACCTCCGGCACATTGCCCTTCACCGCGCCCGAGAAATCGCCGCCGGCGCCGAAGGAGCAATTGCTCGCCTTCTTCAACGATCTCGAAACCGAGCTGGAACGCATCGAATATTTCCGGCCGCACGAAAAGCGCGGCACCATGACGATCAATATGCGCAATATCTTCACGCGGATGCAGCCGACCCAGCAGGACATCCGCACACTGCACGGCATCGTCATGGCGCTGGTGGAAGGGCGCAAGGGTCCCGCGCGTGGCGGCCTGCTCGACGGGCCGGAAGCCGAGATGCTGCGCAATCTTCTGGCGCAGCACGGCAAGGCCGAGATCGTGCGTGCGGATTCGCCGGTGCGGGGGCTGGCGCGGTTGCTGCGGAGAAATCCGACCGATGCGGAGCGGGCACTGTGGACGGCGATGACAGGCGACCGGCGCTTTGCCACGCTCGGCTTCAAGCGGCAGACCCCGATCGGTCCGCATGTCGCCGATTTCGTCTCGTTCCCGCTGCGGCTCGTTGTCGACGTCACGCCCGGCAGCGAGGACGCCAAGGCGGCAGAGGCGCGGCGGCAGAAGCTCGCCTGGATGCACGAGCGCGACTACCGGATTGTGGAGGTGAGGGCCGAGGATGTAACCAGGGATGCCAGTGCTGTGCTGGCGAACATCCTCGCTGTTGTTCCGGGCAAGCCGCGAGGCGACGAGACCCGGAATCCCTAGCCACGGTGGTGGTTATGTAATCCGGATACAGGCGCGCTCTGCGCGTGAACCGGAAAGACGCGTCAGGTCGGCAACGCCTTCAATTGCGCCGCCGTTCCGGCGCGCAGAAACGCAAGGTCGCTCGCCACCGCAAGGAAGCGGAAGCCTTGCTTCGCCTTGGCGGCCGCGCGATCGGCATCGCGGCAATACAGCGCCGGGATTTTCCCGTGCCTGTCGCAGGCCTTCAGCACCCGCTCGAGCGCAGCCTCGACGTCGGCCGAATGCGAATCCATCGAAGCGCCGTTCGACAGGCTGCAGGACAGATCGGAGGGGCCGACGAACAGCGAGTCGATTCCCGCCATGCCGGCGATCGCGTCGAGATTGTCGAGCGCCGCACGGGTCTCGATCATGGCAAAGGTGATCGTGGTTTGGTTGGCGTCGGCGATATAGAGCTTCTGGTCCGGTACGCGGGCGAGCATGCCGGCCCGATGCGCGCCGATCGAGCGTTCGCCGACGGGCGGATATTTGGCGACCTGCACCAGGGCCTGCGCTTCGGCCGGGCCGTTGATCATCGGCGCGATGATGCCTTCGGCGCCGAAATCGAGCATCCGGCTCACGGTCGCGTTTTCCCAGAGCGGAACGCGCACCACCGGAGCCGCGCCCGCAAGATGCACGGTGGCGATCGCCGCCAATGCCGAGGCGGTGTCCCACATGCCGTGCTGCATATCGAGGGTCACGGCGGAAAAGCCTTCGCGTGCGATTGCCTCGCAAACCAGTGGCTCCGGCAAACCGCACCAGGCGGAGAACACGGTTTCGCCCGCGCGCAGGCGCCGGGCGAGCGAGAATGCGGGCAGGGGCATGGGCTTCGACTTTTCGTTTGAGGAGCGATTAGCGCTTTTCGATGGCGAGCTGGTAGTCGTCAAGGACCATCCGGTATTGTCCCTCGACCGACCGCAGAAAGGCGTCGACGCCGGGCTTCGGATTGTCCATCGGATCGGGCATTTCCGCCCATTGATAGTCGTCGATGATGACAAGCCCGCCCCGAACCATCAGCGGCCAGGTGAGAGCGCAATCGGCATAGACTTCGCGCGCGCGGTGGCCGCCGTCGATATAGGCGAGGTCGAAACGCCGATCGTCTAGTCCAAGCCCGATCAGCGCCTCGGCGGAGGGCGCCTTGACCTTATCGATCCGCCCGGAGAAGGCGGCCACATTTGTGTCGAATCGGCTTTCCAGCGCCTGCAGCAATTCGGCCTCGCGGGCATCGGCGGCTGCCGCATCGCGATGTTCCTGGCCGCCGGCGAAGGTGTCGATGCAGGTCAGCCGCATCTGCGGAAGATAATTCAGGAAGAACAGCGCCGAGCGCCCCTCCCACGAACCGATTTCGAGCATGGCGGCTGGCCGGCCGCGAAAGGGTGCGAGCAGCCTGAGCCAGTTCGGAAAATGCCACGACGTCCAGTCGTCGCGGAACGACTTGCCGTCATACCAGCGCGCGGCGTCCGCGAGCGAAACCTCCGGAGGGGAGGAGGGCATGAAAGCGGGCAGCCGCGCTATTGGCCGGCCCGGATCTGGCGCACCGCTTCGGCAAGCAGTTCCTGCATCTTGCTGCGAATCTGATCTTCGGTCACGCCCTTGCTTGCCAGATCCCCCGCCACTTTGCGGACCACGTCGTCGTCGCCGGGCTCGTCAAAATCGGCGGCAACCACTTCCTTGGCATAGGCGTCGGCTTCGGCCGCGGTCTTGCCAAGCTCGGCTGCCGCCCAAAGGCCGAGCAGCTTGTTGCGGCGCGCGGTGGCCTTGAATTTCAGCTCTTCGTCGAGCGCGAACTTTTTCTCGAAGCCTTCCTCGCGCTTGTCGAACGTGGTCATTTTATCCTCGCTGCGGACTGACTGAGTTCCGATATAGGGAGAGCTAAATCCGATCAAAGGTCGCTCGGACATTAGCATGCCGGAATTGCCGCCGGGAACGCGGCGGAACGTCCGGCTCGCTGACACAACGCAAATAAGGCGTCAAGGCGGCATTGGTGTTTCGATCCGGCGGCCTATATCGGTCGTTGCGGGGCCGGAACGGCACGTTGTATCTGCCCGGTCGATCGGTTAGGTTGGCCAAGGATTGGACGATCTGCGCCATGTCGCCCCGTTCGCTCTGCCGCGGACTTAAGAACACCAACAGGAACCCCGGCTTTCAATGGACTTTCACAAAACACGGTACATCCCGATGAGCCGCCGCCGCCGAATCTATGAAGGCAAAGCCAAGGTCCTGTACGAGGGCCCCGAGCCCGGGACGCTGATTCAGCATTTCAAGGACGACGCCACCGCTTTCAATGCCAAGAAGCATGAGGTCATCGAAGGCAAGGGCGTACTGAACAACCGAATCTCGGAATATGTTTTCCAGAATCTGAACGACATCGGGGTGCCGACTCACTTTATCCGCCGGCTCAACATGCGCGAGCAGCTGATCCGCGAGGTGGAGATCATCCCGCTCGAGATTGTGGTGCGCAATGTCGCCGCAGGTTCGCTCTCGACCCGGCTCGGGATCGAGGAGGGGACGCAACTGCCGCGCTCGATCATCGAATTTTACTACAAGAACGATCAGCTCGGCGATCCGATGGTGTCCGAGGAGCACATCACCGCGTTTGCCTGGGCGAACCCGCAGGAGATCGACGACATCATGGCGCTCGCAATCCGCGTCAACGATTTCCTCTCGGGGCTTTTCCTCGGCGTCGGCATCCGTCTGGTCGATTTCAAGATGGAATGCGGACGGCTGTGGGAAAACGACATGATGCGGATCGTGGTCGCCGACGAGATTTCGCCGGACTCCTGCCGGCTCTGGGACATCAAGTCGAACGAGAAGCTCGACAAGGACCGCTTCCGCCGCGACCTCGGGGGCTTGCTCGAGGCCTATACCGAAGTCGCCAAGCGCCTCGGTATCATGAATGAAGGCGAGCCGCCGCGCGGCGCCGGACCGGTTCTCGTCAAGGGCTGACCGGTGCGCCCCGATGGGGTAACGAAAGCGGGAGCCATGGGCTCCCGTTTTGCGTTTTGGCGGTCGCTGCAGCCCGTGGCCCGGCAGGAGAACCCGTCGCGCGATCTGCTGGTCGCGAAATCGAGACGCTGCTGCAGGAATTCCGCCAGGCGGCCGGGATTGTTCGGGTGCGCTGGCTCGCCGATTTCGGGCTCTGAATAGCGCCTGACGGCGCATTGAGGGGGCCTGCGAAGGGTGCTAGGTCGGAGCGTGTCCGGTCCCCGAATCTGCGGTTCCTTCCCATGAAAGCGCGCGTCACTGTCACCTTGAAAACGGGCATTCTCGATCCGCAGGGCAAGGCAATCGAGGGGGCGCTGAAGTCGCTTGGTATTGCAGGCGTCGCCAGCGTGCGCCAGGGCAAGGTGTTCGACATCGAACTGGAGGGCAACGATCGCGCCAAGGCCGAAGCGGCACTGAAGGCGGCGGCGGACAAGCTTCTGGCGAATACCGTGATCGAGAATTACCGCATCGAGGTTCTCTGAGCCCCATATCAGCGCCATGAAATCCACGGCATGAAATCCACGGCATGAAGTCCGCGACATGAAATCCGCCGTCCTCGTCTTTCCCGGTATCAATCGCGAGCGCGACATGGCGCGGACGCTGACGCTCGTCTCCGGCGTCGAACCCGCCATGGTCTGGCACGCCGATACCGAATTGCCCGCCGGCACCGATCTTGTGGTGGTGCCGGGCGGCTTTTCCTACGGCGACTATCTGCGGTGCGGGGCGATCGCCGCCCGTGCCCCAATCATGGATGCGGTGCGCGCCTTCGCGGACAAGGGCGGCTTCGTGCTCGGCGTCTGCAACGGCTTCCAGATTCTCTGCGAGTCGGGCCTTCTGCCCGGGGTGCTGATGCGCAACGCGCAGCTGAAATTCATCTGCCGCGACGTGCATCTGCGTGTCGAGCGTTCGGATACGCCCTTCACCCGTGGCTACAATGCCGGGCAGGTGATCTGCGTCCCGGTTGCGCATGGCGAGGGTAACTGGATCGCGGACGATGACACTGTGCGCCGGGTCGAGGGCGAGGGGCAGGTGATCTTCCGCTATTGCGCGCCGGACGGCACACGCGATCCGGATGCCAATATCAACGGCGCCATCAACGCCATCGCCGGCATCGTCAATGCGCGCGGCAATGTCGCTGGCATGATGCCGCATCCGGAAAACCACGTCGAAAGCGTGATCGGATCGACCGACGGGCGCGGGCTGTTCGCGGGTCTCGTGGCGCAATTCTCGAAGGCGGCGTAGCGACATGTCCACTGCGAGCTCCGATACCGTGCTGCGCAACGAACCCCGCATCACCCCCGAACTGGTCGCCGAACACGGTCTCAAGCCCGACGAGTACCAGCGCATCCTCGACCTGATCGGGCGCGAGCCGACCCTGACCGAGCTCGGCATCTTTTCGGCGATGTGGAACGAGCACTGCTCTTACAAGTCCTCGCGTGTGCATCTGCGCGGCCTGCCGACGCAGGCGCCGTGGGTGATCCAGGGGCCGGGCGAGAATGCCGGCGTGATCGACATTGGCGACGGGCTCGCGGTGGTCTTCAAGATGGAGAGCCACAATCATCCGAGCTTCATCGAGCCCTATCAGGGCGCGGCGACCGGCGTCGGCGGTATCCTGCGCGACGTCTTCACCATGGGCGCGCGGCCGATCGCGGCGCTGAACGCGCTCTCCTTCGGCGATCCGAAGCATCCGCGGACACGGCATCTCGTGTCCGGGGTGGTCGCGGGCATCGGCGGCTACGGGAATTCCTTCGGGGTGCCGACGGTGGGCGGGCAGACCCGTTTCCACACCCGCTACGACGGCAACATCCTGGTCAATGCGATGGCCGTCGGCCTCGCGCGTGCGGATTCGATCTTTTACGCGGCGGCGTCCGGCGTCGGGATGCCGATCGTCTATCTCGGCTCCAAGACCGGCCGCGACGGCATCCATGGCGCGTCGATGGCCTCCGCCGAATTTGGCGTCGATTCCGACGAGAAGCGCCCGACCGTGCAGGTCGGCGATCCGTTCGCCGAGAAGCTGCTGCTGGAGGCGTGTCTCGAAATCATGCAGAAGGGCTGCGTGATCGCGATCCAGGACATGGGTGCGGCCGGACTGACCTGCTCCGCGGTCGAAATGGGCGCCAAGGGCGATCTCGGCGTCACCCTCGATCTCGAGAAGGTGCCGACCCGCGAGACAGGCATGAGCGGCTACGAGATGATGCTCTCGGAAAGCCAGGAGCGCATGCTCATGGTGCTCAAGCCGGAAAAGGAAAAGGAAGCCGAAGCCATCTTCCGCAAATGGGGGCTGGACTTCGCCATCGTCGGCGAAACCACGCCGACCAAGCGTTTTCTCATCCGTCATCATGGCGATACGCTGGCCGATCTGCCGATCAAGGAACTGGGCGACGAGGCGCCGGTCTATAACCGGCCTTTCGTCGAGACGCCGAAACAGCCGGTAATCGCAGCCGCCGATGTGAAGCCGCCGCTGTCGAACGCCGATGCGCTGCTGAAACTGATCGGCTCGCCCGATCTGTGCTCGAAGCGCTGGGTGTGGGAGCAATACGATCACATCATTCTCGGCAATACCGTGCAGCGTCCGGGCGGCGACGCCGCCGTGGTGCGCGTGGAGGAGGGGCCGAAGGGTCTCGCGATGACCTGCGACGTCACGCCCCGCTATTGCGAGGCCGATCCGTTCGAGGGCGGCAAGCAGGCGGTCGCGGAGGCGTATCGTAATCTTTCAGCCGTCGGCGCGACGCCGCTGGCGATCACCGACAATCTGAATTTCGGCAATCCGGAACGGCCGGAGATCATGGGCCAGTTCGTCGGCTGCGTGCGCGGCATATCGGCGGCCTGCAAGGCGCTCGATTTCCCGGTCGTGTCCGGAAACGTGTCGCTCTACAACGAGACCAACGGGCGCGCGATTTTGCCGACGCCGACCATCGGCGGGGTAGGGTTGCTCGACGACTTTACGAAGTCGATGAACCTGCGATTCAAGAATGAAGGCGATGCGATTCTCCTTATTGGAGACCATCCGTCATGGCTCGGCCAGTCGGTCTATCTGCGCGAGATTTGCGGACGCGAGGCGGGCGCGCCGCCGCCGGTCGATCTTGGACTTGAAAAGCGCCATGGCGAGTTTGTGCGGCGTCTGATTCTCGAATCTCACGTCACGGCGGTCCATGACGTTTCAGACGGCGGCCTTGCCGTGGCGCTGGCCGAAATGGCGATGGCGTCAGGGCTCGGTGCAACGCTGGATGCGCCGGACGGCGTGCCGGCGCATGCTTATTGGTTCGGCGAGGACCAGGGCCGTTACGTCTTGACCGTGAAGCCCGAGAACCTTGCGGCGGTGGTTGAAGCCGCGCGGGTGGCCGGCGTTGCGGCGAAGCGGATCGGCACCGTTGGCGGCAAGGCGCTTTCGCTCGGCGGCGAAGCGCCCGTTGCAGTGGCCGATCTCTCGGCGCGGTTTGAAGCCTGGCTGCCCAACTACATGGCCGGCAACGTCGAAAGCTGAACTCTCCCGTTACCGCAGCTATCCGGTTACCGAAGCTCTCCGGTCTGCGCCATCGCCTGGCGGCATCCCGGCGACAGGGCCGTGGCATTGTTGGCAAGGCACTGGATCGCGCGGCCCTGACCGAGCGGCACACCCTTACAGAGCACCTTGAAATCCATTGTGCAGAAGCGGCGGATGAGCATTGCCTCACCGAGCCTCGGCGGATGTGTGGCGGCGGGCGCAGCGGACGGGGGCGCCGGTTGAACGGCCACAGGAGCGGCAGCGGGAGGAACGCTCGGTGCTGCCGGGCGCGCCGGAGCTGCCGCCGCTTTCGGCGCCGGGGCAGGCTTGGGTGCGGCGGGCTTGGGTGCGGCAGCCTTGGGTGCGGCAGCCTTGGGTGCGGCAGCCTTGGGTGCGGCAGCCTTGGGCTCAACCGGTTGTTTGGTTGCTGGGGCTGGCGCGGCATGGGCCGGCGCCGCATGAGCCGGCGCAGCATGAGCCGGTGCGGAGGCAGGCGGTGACGGCGTGGCGGCCGCCGGTTCGGGTTTCCGCTCCGGTTGCGGCGCGGGCTTTGCGGCTGCTGGCGCCGGAGCCGCGATCGCGTTCAGCGCGCCCTGACACCCCGCAGACATTTTG